>JBMYYN010000126.1:0-6222 GCA_049609445.1 Bacteroidia bacterium
AGGTCAATCATGAAGAGCAAAATGCTAAGCTGTATTATGTAAAATATAAGCTAGAAAACAGTGATGACTTCATCAGTATAGCCACCACTAGACCTGAAACTATCATGGGAGATACTGCGGTTTGTGTTCATCCAGAGGACGAACGTTATCAAAAATTGATAGGAACCAAATGTATTGTTCCATTAGTTAATAGAGCTGTGCCTATTATAGCAGACACTTATATTGACCTAGAATTCGGTACAGGAGCACTAAAAGTGACCCCAGCTCATGATATCAATGACTATGAGATTGGCAAAAGACATAATCTTGCCACGATTGATGTCTTTAATGAAGATGCAACCATTAGTGAAGCTGCAGGTGTATTTGTAGGAGAAGATAGATTTAAAGCTAGAAAACTAGCTGCTTTAGAGCTTGAAAGGCTTGGTGTACTTATCAAAACCGAGGAAATCGTTAACAAGGTGGGCAAAAGCGAACGAAGTAAAGCGGTTATAGAACCAAGACTATCTGCTCAGTGGTTTGTGGATATGAAAAAGTTCATGGCAGACTATCCTGAAGCCCTTAGTGAAGTTATGGATGATGAGATTCAATTTCATCCTGCTAAATTTAAAAACACATACAACCATTGGTTGACTAATATAAAAGATTGGTGCATATCTAGACAACTTTGGTGGGGACACCGAATTCCAGCTTGGTACTCTCCTACCGGTGATGTGCAGATAGCTAAAACTGCCGAAGAAGCACTTGAATTATTTTCTGATAAGAATCTGACTAAGGACGATTTAAAACAAGAAGAAGATGTGCTGGACACTTGGTTTAGTAGTTGGTTGTGGCCAATTAGCGTTTTTGATGGATTTAAAGACTCTGGAAAGGCTGAACTCGAGTACTACTACCCTACTGCCGACTTAGTGACTGCTCCGGATATTATTTTCTTTTGGGTAGCTCGTATGATTATGGCTGGCCACGCATTTGAAGGTAAAAAACCATTTAAAAATGTGTATTTCACGGGTATAGTTCGAGATAAGGAAAGAAGAAAAATGTCTAAGTCTCTAGGAAATAGCCCAGACCCTATCGAACTTATGAACCAATATGGAACTGATGGAGTTCGAATGGGACTCATGTTAAGTGCTCCAGCTGGGAATGACATCTTGTTTGACGAATCGCTATGCGAGCAAGGAAGAAACTTCTGTAATAAGATTTGGAACTCCTTCAGATTAATAAAAGGTCTAGAAGTAACTTCTGCTAGAAACGAATATTACAACCAGTATGCTGATACAGCTCACGCTTGGATGGAATCTAAAATAGCAACAGCTACGGCTGCTGTGGACGAATACTTCAAAGACTTCAGAATCTCTGATGCTCTTATGGAGCTTTATAAGCTTACACGAGATGATTTTAGCGGATGGTACTTGGAGATGATCAAACCAACTTATGGAGATCCGATTCCTCAGCAAGATTTGGATAAAGCAATAACAATGTTTGACTCAATTCTTCGTCTTCTTCATCCGTTTATGCCGTTTATCACTGAAGAATTGTGGCAGTCTATTTCTGACAGAAAAAGTGAATTCATCAATAACCAAACTTGGCCAGATATAAACACAAGAAAAAATCCAATAAACGATAATGTATTCTCGCTGATATCTGAAATCCGTGCCAAGAGAAATGAAAATGGTATTTCGCCAAAGGTAGAGGCCAGTATCAGAATGAATGCTAAGGATATGAGCATTTATACCGCAGCCGAAGGCATTATCTCAAAGCTGGCAAATGTCACTTCTATTGATTCCGAAAATGAAGAAGGATTTAAAGTCCTAGTAGGCACAGACGAAGCTACTATCAACTACAAAGACTTTGTTCAGAAAATTGACACGGAAGCTATTCAAGTTGAGATTAAACGATTAGAAGGCTTCCTCTTTGGCATTAACAAAAAGTTAGGGAATGAAAAATTTGTGGCTAACGCTAAACCAGAGATTGTGCAGCGAGAAGAACAAAAAAAGGCTGATACCCTGAGTAAAATTGAAAGTTTGAAGCAGCAACTAGGCTAATTTCTATATTGGTCTACTATTTATGCTAGTTCAATAGAATTAGCATTTTAGAATAGAACATCTGCCTATTTTTGAAACAGATTTGAAAGTTGTAAAAAAACTCCACTGGTTGTTTGTGAAGTCCTTCATAGGACCTTTCATAGGTACATTTTTCATTTCTATTTTTCTACTTCTGATGCAGACCGTATGGAAGTACCTCGAAGATCTAGTAGGTAAGGGACTAGAGCTTAGTGTGATTTTAGAATTTCTCTTCTACTTCGCTATACATCTTATTCCAATGGCCTTACCTCTTGCTATACTGCTATCCAGTATTATGGTATTCGGGAATCTAGCTGAACGATATGAACTCGTGGCTATAAAGTCCGCAGGGGTTTCGCTCCTTAGAGCTATGAGGCCGATGTTCGTCATCAGCATCTTACTTGCCATTAGTGCATTCTATACTGCAAATAGTCTAATCCCTAAAGCAAACCTTAGTTGGGGAGCGTTGCTATATGATGTGACTCAGAAAAAACCGGCATTGAATATCGTAGATAACGTTTTCTTTAAAGATATAGAAGGCTACTCCATACGTGTAGGAAAGAAACACGATGATAATCAGACTATTGAAGATATAATCATATACGTAGATGATATCAGAAATGCTGGAAACAACAATATCCTCATTGCTAAAAAAGGTAAAATGATCATTAGCGATGACAAGCAGTTTATGACATTGTATCTTGAAGATGGACGCAGGTACCAGGAGCTGGTAAAAGACCCCGATTACAAGAAGTCAATGCCTCATAATACAATGGAGTTCTCTTCGTACAATCTAACAATAGACTTAGGCGAATTGGCCTTTAACCGTACAGATAAAGAGCGATTTTCTGAGGATCATCGAATGATGAATATCACTAAGCTCTCCTCTCGAATTGACTCCTTAGATAGGTACATCGCTAAAAAACAGAATAGTCTGTATAAATATTTGAACCCATATTTCCATTCAGTTAAAGATACGATTGTTTCTAGCGATACAAACATTGCCGCTCGACTTAAGTATCTAAGAGCTTATAACAAAGTGCCTGATAAGGAAGCGTCTTCTATAAAAATGGATGTAAGCATTGACAGCTCAAATTCTAAGGCTGCAGGAGTCAAACTAATTAAGCCACGTACAAAACCAAAACGTGTCAGCAATAGAAGAGAAATATTGGATAAGGAGGATATGCTTGAAAGAGCAATGCAAAATGTGAACAATGCAAAGCGAATCAGCATTAATAATATAGATGATACTGCTAATCAAAAAGAACTAAGGGCCAAGTATCAAGTGGAATGGCATAGGAAATTCACACTTGCACTTTCTTGTATCCTACTGTTCTTTATCGGAGCTCCTCTTGGTGCTATTATCAAAAAAGGAGGCTTTGGTCTACCTCTCGTAGTCTCTCTACTACTATTTATTGTATACTACGTCATCAGCATATTCGGAGAAAAAATGGTAAAACAAGGGGCTTTACCTCCATTTACGGGAATGTGGCTTAGTTCATTTATTCTCTTCCCATTGGCTATATTCCTAACCTATAAGGCGAGCAGAGATTCTCAATTGTTTAATCCTGAAGCCTATAAAAAACTTATTCCAAAACGGTGGAGAAAATGAAAATACTACAAGTATCTAATCGTGTACCTTGGCCTTTAAACGAAGGTGGAACCATAGGAATATATAATTATACTCGTGCATATTCACAACTAGGACATGAGGTTACTTTTTACTGTCTCGATGGGTATAAACATAATACCCCTGTAGATGAAGCCACTAAAGAGCTTGAAAAATATGCTAAGTTATTCATCCACCCTATCGACACTGATGTGCATGTAGAAGAGGCGATAAAACACTTGCTTCGTAATGAATCCTATAACGTAAGTCGCTTTTATAATCGGATTTTTGAATTGGAATTGGAGAAGTTGCTCAACACCGAGAAATTTGATGTTGTTCAACTTGAAGGAACCTTTGTCGGTCCATATTTACCCGTAATCAAAAAGAACCACAAAGGTTTAATATCTCTAAGAATGCATAATGTGGAATATGAGATTTGGGAAAGACTTGCTACCAACGATAAAAATATTTTCAAAGGGCTGTATCTTAAGCGACTGGCTAAGCAACTTAAGAATTACGAGAGTAACATAATCAAGGAAGTAGATGTAATCGTGCCGGTAACAGATGATGATGGTTTGAAATTCAAAAAACTGCATCCAAATGGTAAGTATCATACTATTCCAGCGGGAATCGACCTAGGAGTCTGGAAGTACGCCCCGTCTGATACTATGAATAGATGGTATCATATTGGTTCTATGGAGTGGCATGCAAATGCCGAGGCTGTCAGCTGGTTTGTCGGAGAGATCCACCCACTTATCTCATCAAGGAGTACGTCCTATCATTTGCATCTAGCAGGTAAAGGCATAGACTCGTTTGATTTGAAAGGAAATCAAATGAAGGTTGATTCATATGTTCCGGATGCCTACGAATTTGTAAAAGAAAATGATGTGTGTGTAGTACCACTCAAAAGTGGAAGTGGTATTCGACTAAAGATACTAGAAGCAATGGCAGCTGGAAAACTAGTCGTATCTACTACTATAGGGGCACAAGGAATCCAGTACGAGAAAGGTACTCACTTACTTATAGCAGACACTCCTGAAGAGTTTGCAAATGTTTTTGATGACCTCAAAAGTGGTAGGATTGATTATAAATCAATAATTTCCAATGGTCGGAAACTCATAGAAGAAAACTACTCAACTGAAGCACTTGCTCACAAACAACTAGAAGTCTACAAGAAATTGCTCTAACCTAGAGAAAATAACCACAAAAAAAGGGGAGTCGTTTTGACTCCCCTTTTTTATTCTATTTGATCTCTATTAGTCAACAGTGATTTCCTTAATCTTTCCGTATCCTAACTTGTTCAAACCGTCTCTTACTTTATAAGCGTGACCTACTACTATTATTACCATGTTGTCAGGTTTTAATTGAGCCTTGGCAACAGCATTCACATCATCAATAGTCATTCCTTTAATCATTTCAGCCTGACGAGCTGTGTAATCACTAGGAAGATCTTTTTCAATAATGTTACTCAAAAAGTTGAGTTTTTGGAATGGAGTCTCATAATTCAATGCCTTACTTAGTGTAATAGAGTTCTTTGTGAACTCTAACTCTTCAGCTGTGATTCCATCTTTAACAAAACCATTAATTTCACCCATCATCTCACGGATAGCACTATCTGTAGCTTCTTTTTTAATCTCTCCAGAGAATCTATAAACACCATAGTGCTTGTTTCCTGAGAATCCAGATCTAGCTCCATAAGTCCAACCCTTATCTTCTCTAAGATTAAGATTTATACGGCTATTGAACGCTCCTCCAAGAGAATAGTTCATCACAGTTGATTTGAAATAATCACCATTATAGTCATATTTAGCAGATGGATGTCCTGCGTAGATAGTTGACTGAGATGCATATGGTTTATCGACTAAATAAACAGTGGTTTGCTCAGGCATTTTTAATTCAGGAATCGCAGGAACTGAAACATTAGTATTTTTCCAATCCTTTAAGAATGAAACTTTGCTTAGTGCATCTTCCTTGCTGATATCTCCTGAAATGATAAGTGTACTTACATTTGGAGAATAATACTTGTTATAGAAAGCTTTCACATCATCCAAATCAATCTTACTTAAAGACTTATAGTCTCCATAGTAGTAATCTTCCAAGATAGTCCCCTCGTACATAATCTTACCCCAAGCTTTCCCAGCCATAATGCTTGGATTACTTTTTTGAGACTTAAGACCATCTACTATTTGTTTCTTGATACGTTTAAAATCTGCTGGATCAAATCGTGGGTCAAACAATGCATCTTTTAGTAGTGCCAATGTCTCATCTACCTTATCTGAAAGACAGCTTACAAATACCGAACTATTCATTGTACCAGAGTTGAATCTTATGCTACTTCCCAATTTTTCCAACTCACGAGAGTATTCCTCGGTTGTTAGTTTAGAAGTACCTTCTCCCATCAATGAGGCAGTAACCATCGCAGTACCAGTATTGATCTTTTTATCTCCTTCGAGCAAATGACCACCTTCTATGTCGATGTAGAAATATACTAGTGGTGATTCTTTAGATTGGTTTCCAATTACTTTTAAGCCATTATCATAGTTTTCAGTATAATAC
>JBMYYN010000127.1:0-6125 GCA_049609445.1 Bacteroidia bacterium
ACCTTTTATAACGACTGCTCGATAAGTCACATTATGAATATGTGGTGGCGAAGAAAATCCGTCTACAAACTTTGCTAAAAATCCTGTTGCTTCAGTTCCTTTTCTATCGCCCCAAATTGTTCCCGCTTGTGGGCTTTGGTCTCCTCTCGCTGGGTTTAATTTTTCCCAAACGATTTCCGAACTTAAAATCACTTTATTGGTCGGATTTTCAATTTTCCTTGAAATATTCTCTTGTTTTTCCTCTTTCGGATTTGCACAAGAGGTTATTAATCCAACAATTAGTAGTAAGTATGTTGTGTGTCTTATCATTTATATCTGAGTTGTGATTTTGCTTGTTGCTAACTACCAGTTATACTGTATATAGAGTATAACCGCCTGTTGCAACACAATAATACGTATTAATATGCACAAAATCACTTACTTTTGATTAATCTGCTTATGCGTGATTTTGTACAAATATTGGAGGTTAAACGATATAGTCCTAATACTATAAGTGCGTACAATAACACGATAAAACTTGCTTTGCAGTTTTTTAAAAAGCCGTTGCTGGAGGTAACCGACAAAGAATTGCATAAGTATTTTTATTTTATGGTGACCTCAAAGAATGCATCTGTTTCTTACCAGAAACAGATGGTAATGGCCTTCAAACTATATTTTAAGGAAGTTCATGATAGAAGTGTTCATCTCGATTTTCTATTGCCGGACAGAACTCCAGAGAAAATACCCGTTGTGTTATCCAAGCAAGAAGTTTCAAAGATTCTGAATGTGATTACGAACATAAAACATAAGGCGATGCTCTCTCTTATGTACTCTTCTGGTATGAGAATTGGAGAGTTGTTAGCTTTGAAAATAACAGACATAGACTCTGGTAGGATGGTATTAACAATTAGTCAAGGCAAAGGTAAAAAAGATAGAATAGTCCCATTGGCATTTGGTCTTTTGCCTATTCTTCGCGAATACTATTCTATAAATCAGCCAAAGGTTTATCTTTTCGAAGGTCCAAATGGGGCTAAATATTCAAGCTCAAGCTTTAATTCTGTGTTGAAAAAAGCAGCAAGGAAAGTGAAGATAGGAAAGAATATAAGTGCTCATACTTTAAGGCATTCATATGCCACTCATTTGTTAGAGCAAGGTACTGATGTGCGAGTAATTCAAAAATTGCTTGGTCATCGAAATATTAAGACAACGATGATCTATACCAAAGTAGCGGACAAGACAGTTCTCGGTGTTACCAGTCCTTTTGATATGCTGTAAGTTGCCTAAGGCTCCAATCTACCGTAGTATCTTGGGAATGGAATAGTCTCCCGTACGTGATCGAGCTTACAAACCCACGCTACAAGACGCTCAAGTCCTAGTCCGAAACCAGAATGAGGTACACTACCGTATCTACGTAGGTCTAAGTACCATTGGAAAACGTCCATAGGAAGTTTGTGTTCGTTGATTTTTTCTACAAGCCACTCTTCACTGGTTTCACGCTCTCCGCCACCTACTATCTCTCCATAACCTTCTGGTGCAAGTACGTCTACTCCTCTTGCAAAACGTGGGTCATCTGGATTACGTTTCATATAGAATGCCTTGATCTCATGTGGCCAGTCGTATACCATAATCGGATTGTCAAATAAGCGAGTAAGTACAGTCTCGTCACTTCCTCCGAAATCATTTCCGTAAGTGAAGTTTCGGGCAGATTCCAACCACTGTGGAAGATTACGTTGGTCTTCTTCGAGTTGCTTTATCTCGTTTTTGAGGCTGTCTATTTTGTTTTGGTTGAAGTTTCGTACACCTTTTTTGATGCCGCCTGCCGCGATAGTAGCCTCACGCTCCGCTATCTCAGCTTCGCACTCCGCTTGTCTAGCGATAGCAGCATCTAAGTCTGCTTGTATCACTGTTAGTGAGTTCTGACCATCCACTTCTTTGTTCCCTTTTAGGATTTCTACGGCTTCATCATAACTTAGCCTTGGGAATGGTTTGGATACGGTTTCTAGTTTTGAGATATCTCTACCCAAGAGTTCTAACTCGGCAGGACATTTTTCTAAGACTTCCTGTACTACTGCACGTAAGAAGTTTTCGATGGTATCCATGTTTTCGAAGATGTCACAAAATGCCATCTCAGGCTCTATCATCCAAAATTCCGATAAGTGTCTTCGCGTTTTAGATTTTTCAGCTCTGAAAGTAGGGCCAAACGTGTAAATCTTACCCATCGCCATCGCCATAGCTTCTCCATATAGCTGACCACTTTGAGTCAGATAGGCTGGTTTTCCATAGTAGTCCGTTTCAAACAGGTCCGTAGTTCCTTCGGCTGCATTACCTGTGAATACGGGTGCGTCCATTTGTACGAATCCCTCACCTTGAAAAAAGTTGTGAATAGCATAGATAATGCTGTTTCTCACTTTCATGATAGCCCATTGTCTACGACTACGCAGCCACAGGTGACGATTATCTATCAAAAACTCTACACCGTGCTCTTTGTTTGAGATAGGGTAGTCTTTTGCATTTTGATATACAGTGATGTCTGTACAATGAAGTTCGTATCCACCAATCTGACGTGTGTCTTCTACCACAGTACCGGTGACAGCTATGGAGCTTTCTTGACCTAGAGATTTTGCAAGATCAAAATTTTCTTGTCCGATGTCATCTATGCCCAAAATACATTGGCAAATCCCGTGTCCATCACGTAAATTTATAAAAACTACAGTTTTGCTTTCTCGCTTATTTGCTACCCATCCCTTGAGGGTAATTGTCTGCCCGATATGCTGGCCTAATTCTTTGGTGTACATTTTGCTGCTAGTGGAAATCTAACTAAATTTGAAGTACAAAAGTAATTGCAATCGCTTACTTTTCTTTAACGAATATGATAAAACAGCATTTAAGCCAAAAGCTTCTTCAAAAGCTTAGTCCGCAGCAGATTCAGTTTATTAAACTTCTGCAGCTCAACACGCTCAATTTTGAGGAACGTGTAGATGAGGAATTGCTTGAAAATCCTGCTTTGGAAAGCGGTAAAGATGAGGATGAAGAAGTAGATCAAAATTTTGAAGAGAACAGTGATTTTGACTATGAGTCCACCAAGGAAGAGATAGATGTATCTGACTATATGAACGACGATGATGGCGGAGTTCATCTCAGTGGAGAGTATCAAGGTGCAGATGAAGAGAAGGAGTTTATGCCGGCGGTGTATTTTTCTTCTTTCAGGGAGCGAATGCTAGAGCAGGTGACAGGTGCACTGCGTACAGATGAAGATGAGCTACTTGCTGGCCAAATTATCGGGACATTGGATGATGATGGATATCTGAGACGTCCACTTTCGGCGATTAAGAATGATTTGCTCTTTACACAAAACATACGGACAGATGTAGAGACGTTGGAGAAAATATTGGCATACATTCAAGCCTTGGATCCACCAGGTGTGGGGGCAAGGGACTTGAAAGAATGCCTTCTACTGCAGATCAAAAGAAAACAAGATGTCTCTAATAATCCGGTATACAAGCTTGCGTACCGTGTCATCGATGAGATGATGGAGGATTTTTCTAAAAAACACTACTCCAAGATTCTTAAGAAATTTGACATTTCGGAAGATTATCTGAGAGAAACGCTTGACTTCATATCTAAACTGAATCCTAAGCCTGCACAGTCTGGCTCAGAGGGAGCGGTAAGCAAAGACTTTATTATTCCTGATTTTATAGTCAAGGAAAACTATGGTCAGCTTGAGGTGTCTCTTAATTCTAAAAATGCTCCTGAGCTCCGAGTGAGTAAGTCATACTCCGAGACTTTGAAAAGCTATGAGGCGAGTAAAGATAAGACCAAGTCTCAGAAAGATGCAGTGCAGTATATCAAGCAAAAATTAGATGGAGCCAAATGGTTTATAGACTCGGTGAAGCAGCGTCAGAATACCTTGCTTACTACTATGAGAAAGATAGTAGAGCTGCAGCACGATTTTTTTACATCTGGTGATGAGACTGACCTACGGCCTATGATTCTCAAAGATATCGCTGAAGGCATCGGAATGGATATTTCTACCATATCTAGAGTCGCCAGTAGCAAGTATGTGGAGACTGATTTTGGCATATTCCTATTGAAAGATTTTTTCACAGAAGGCATCACCACAGAAGATGGAGGTGAGGTAAGTAATCGAGAGGTGAAAAATATCCTTAAAAAAGCGATAGACGAGGAGGATAAGAAGAAGCCACTCACCGATGAAGCTTTGAAAAATATACTGAGAGACAAGGGGTATAAAATAGCTCGAAGAACAGTAGCGAAATACAGGGAACAACTAAACCTTCCGGTTGCGAGACTGAGAAAAGAATTATAGAATGAAGAATATCTTACTCAAGGTTATTGCTGCGGCAACACATCCTGTTTTTTTACCTTTTTTTAGTGTATTGATTTACATGCCTATTCTGGCCAAGCACGGAATGGATACTTCTATGTTGGCCGGTGTTTGGGCTATAGTGGCATATCTCATATTACCATTATTATTCTTTAAGGTAGTACGTAAGGTTAATCTGCCGGATCCAGATTTAGGAGAGAGGCGGTCTATCTATAAGGCGTATGCTACAGTAAGTTTTTGCTTGGCTATTGTTAGTTTTTTTCTGCTTCGAGATTATATCGGTTTTTTCTTAGGTGCATTTCTGATGCACATTCTCATGCTGATGTTAGCGTTTGTAGAGATGAAGGCAAGTTGGCATTCCGCTGCATGGAGTTTTCTGACGCTTTCAGGACTGATGGTGTCGTACAACTTAGGGCTTGCCGATATTTTGATGGCAGTTGTGATTCCATCTGTAGTTTTGTTAGTCGTCTGTGTAGTGAGATATTTTGCTAAAGCACACACATTTTTTGAATTAGGGATGGGTATAGCTGCAGGAGTCTGTGGTGCCATTCCTGTACTTTTTATTTAATTTTTAATCATGAATTTTAATACACTTCTATACTCAAACGAAAACCAAGTTACTACGATATCTCTTAATAGACCTGAGCGTTACAACGCGTTTAATGGCGAGATGAGAAAAGAGTTGTTAGCAGCTTTAGAGGCAGCAGCATCGGATGATGATTGTCGTGCAGTTGTTCTTACGGGAAAAGGTAAAGCATTTTGTTCTGGGCAAGATCTGAAGGATATAGAAGGGCAAGAAATTGACTTTTCGGAATTTCTGAAAAGCGGTTATAATCCGATTGTTCTTGCTATGCGAAATATGGCGAAGCCCATTATCGCTAAAGTGAATGGGGTAGCTGCGGGTGCTGGTTGTTCATTGGCATTGGCTTGTGATTTTATCATAGCGGATGATCGTGCGAGTTTTGTAGAGGTGTTTGTAGGGATAGGTTTGGTTTTGGATTCAGGTTCTAGTTATTTCTTGCCACGATCTATTGGTCAGAATAGAGCTTTTGAACTAGCGACTATGGGAGGTAAGCTTAGTGCTACCAAGGCAGTAGAATGGGGGCTCATAAATAGAGCCGTAGATGCTTCGGAATTGCAAGAAGAAGTGTCCAAGGTAAGTTCTTACTATGCAAGTGCTCCGACCCTCGCTGTAGGGATGATGAAAAAGATGTTGAACGACTCAAGTACCTCTATACTTGAAGAAGTGCTTGAATACGAAGCTCATTTTCAGCAAATCGCAGGAAGTTCAAATGATTATGCTGAAGGGGTTGCTGCTTTCGTAGAAAAAAGACGTCCTAAGTTCCAAGGAAAATAGTCTTTACGTTTTCGTTACTTTGGTTGTGCAAAGTTCTGCTTATTTTCGAAGGATAATTATGAGCAGAATCGCTTCCGTTATAGTAGTCATTTTCGGATTATTCCTTTCTACTAATGTGTATTCTCAAGACCGATGTGGTCATGTAGAGTATTTGAAATATCTAGAGTCAGTGGATTCTGGAATTAATAGGTCTATAGAAGAGTCTTTTTTTACCGCTCTTTCTCAGAGTAAAATCAAATCGAAAAGGGAGGACGACACTATTTATAGAATAAAAGTCGTATTTCATGTGGTGTATAATTCAGATATTCAAAATATTCATGATTCCTTGATCTATTCACAGCTGGAAGACCTGAATCACGCCTTTAGAAGAACCAATGCAGATACCGTCAATACAAGAGACACTTTTAAGCACGTAGCGGGTGACGCTCGCATAGAGTTCGAGTTAGC
>JBMYYN010000128.1:0-6114 GCA_049609445.1 Bacteroidia bacterium
CAAGGAATGTACATTATCTTAATAGACGGATCTTCTACTCGATTTGTGAAGCACTAATCATTGAAAAACTGCTCATTTGATAGTTGGTAAAATGCTTTCTCTATTGGACCTGTAAAAGGTTCATATAAATACTTTTTCATCCCAATATCATAATACTGCACACCCATTGGTGTGACGTAAGTGATCCCATTGTGATAAGAATAAAATGCTCTATTACTTGGAGTCAGGATGGATTTTTGATTGAATAAATTCTTACCTAATACGACATGAGAGATAGTAGCTGGCAATTCGGTCTGACTTACCACGTCCTGAACTACTGTATCTCCTCGCACCAAACCTCCCGTAATAACAAGTGGGATTCTAAAATTAGAAGTATCATAGATGGGTGCATTGTCCGGCCTAATAGTTCCGTGATCAGCAGTAATAAAAACGATAGTATTGTCCCACTTGTCACTATTCTTTAAACCTTGTACTAAAACTCCAAGACAGCTATCCGTGTATGCGATACTATTCAAATACGGATCTTCTTTCTCTCGATAGTTTGGAACATCAAAGGGCTCATGACTGCTTAGAGAGAACATCATTTTAAACTGTGGCTTCTCTTCTTCCAAAAAGTCATTTAGAAATCTATCAAAAACTGTATCGTCATGTATTCCCCAAGCATTCTTATTTTCCGAATCAAAATTATGCTGTGATTTTACGTAATCAGCATCATTAAAAAGCACTTTAATATTGGCAAATTCTAAATTTCCTCCATAGTAAAATCCTGTATTATAGCTATCATCAAATAGCCTGAATACATTTGGCATTTTCATTAATCTATCAGGAAAATTAGTCAATGTCTGTCTTGCACTACTGGGCACTCCTGTAGTCAAAGCTAGTAGCCCTTTGTCAGACCTAAAGCTGGAGGCATAAGCTCTATTATAAGATATGCCTTCAGCCATTATCTTGTCGAGTTCTGGTGTAGAAGCATATTTAGGACCACTAATAGAACCTACAGTCTTTGCTGAAAAACTCTCGAGCACCACAAAAACGACATTAGGCGATTCTGATGGAATTATCATAGGTCTTAAATCTGTATCACAAATCGAATCTGCAGTCAGATAAATGGCTTGAGCTTCATCCATATCGTCAAAAAACACCAAAGGAGCATGCTTATCTCTCTCTAATTCTGTAGCAAGAAATTGCCAAATGGAATTAGCAGCAGTATTGTTATACAAATTCACTTGACTATAGTATGCACTTGATATATTGATAGGAACTTTTCCCACTCCACTTCTAATCATCAATACACTTAAAGCAAGTAAGATCAAATTCCCCCACCAACCAGAGTTATGCTCGGACTTCAAACATTCCAATCCCTTGCGATTAAACCAAAATATAGCCAGAACCATAAGCCCAATTGCCACCACGTAAGTAGAAACATCTATCGACGATAGCCCTGCGTTTTCTTTACCTAAGAACTGTGTGAATGCCAGATTTGTTTTCTGCCCCCAGTACATAAAAAAGTAAGGATCAACTGCCACAACTAAAATTGTAAAAACCCAAACTAACCACCAATAAACCCGTTGTATTTTTTGAGTGTAGGCGGAGAATAGCCCAAGTAAAAGTGGAATAACCGAATAATATCCTGCGATTGATAAATCCAAACGCAATCCATTCCATACTATTCTAGGAAATTCTAATAAATCATCCGTTATATTTTGACTATTGACGAGTAAGAAGTACAACTTCACTACTACAAAAAATAGTAACCAAAAGGCTATTAACCTGATATAAAAACTAATTCTACTCTTCAAATCTTGTTATGTCTACTTCTCGCTGTAACGGAGTATCATTTAAAATAAAATCGCACATTTCTGTTGCAAGAAGCGGAGCTAAACTCACAGCTTTGCTTCCCATACCGTTAAACAAATATGCATTTTTATGATTTGGATGACGGCCCAACAGAGGTTTTCTATCTTCTGAGGCTGGACGAATGCCCACCTTATGGTTCACAACATTATAAGGAACTGCTATCAATTTATCCAATTTCGAAATCAAGTCATTTTTCATCTCCTCTGTAGGATTCAAAGTTGTGTCATTAGGCTTATACGTAGCTCCTACTCGCCAAAGTTTTTCCCTGACATGCTGTAAAAAAACACCTCCTAAGTAAATATCACCTGAAGAATGCAAGTCGGTTTCTAACTCAAGGATTTCTCCTTTTGTTGGTATTAGTTTAACAACGTCCTCAAAAAGTGGATTATTCACCAGTTCATATCCTTCTGCAAACACTATAGACTTAAACTCAATGTCGTCATACTTGTTCGCGTTTAGATCTAGTTTGTTATGATCAAACCATTCAAAAACCGTTGGCATAGCTTGACAGGCTTGAAGAAATCTTTCTGTATTTAACTCTCCTCCCTGACTTACCTTTAGCATTCCGTACTCTGTATTTAGACCTTCCACTTCTTCATTCACGAACTCACAGAATCCAACATATTTCTTTTTATGTGCTTTGCTCAGCCACATGTTTTGTTCTCCGGCGGTAGAAATAATGCGTTTCATCGGACGAGGTCTAAAAAAAGTTGCCCCTAATCGATTTTCTAATTTTTCATAAAAAGTATCGAGCCCTCCGAAAAACTCAGAAGCTCTCCAGCCAATAGTAAAGAACTTCCCCACCAAGGGGTTTGCCAAGCCTGCTGCTATCAAAGTACTTCTGTTGTTTTCCGGGCAATCATAAACTAAAGGAGAACAACCTCGTCGAATCAACTCAGCTTGAATCAGTCGCCCCGAAATCCCTCCTCCTACTATAAGAAAATCAACACTCTCTGACATTTTGGGCAAAGATAGTCTGCCATTTATTTATGTTATTTGCACAATGCAAAAAATACTCAGCATATGCTTTGTTATACTCACTTTCGTTTCATGTAAAGATGAGATCAACATTCCTGAGTCTGGGTCATATGTAGATGGGGACCCGCCTATCATTTCTATACTCTCTCCAGATAAAGATAGCACCTATAACTCATCACAGGATATCCCTTTGCATATCACTTTAAAAGACAACTATAATTTGGATTCCTTTGAGTTGTTGATACGTACAGAATTTACCCAAGACTCAGTACTTTATTTTGACACCACAATTACTGATTCATTCTACACCTACCTATCACATTTCAGCCCTCTATCTACAGACAGTGCTGACTATGAAATTTTCGTTAATGCATATGACGAAGTAGGAAATAACAATAACCTTCTAATCACTATTACGGCAAAGTAGAAAGATGAAAAAAACAATTTTCTTTTTTGTGTTTTGCTTTATTGGCATTGTTTCAAAGGCACAGATTTTAGATACATCTGAAGCACATAGTTACAAACCTCTGGAGGTTTATCAACTTGCAGCAGAAGACATCCTTTTCTTCTCCTCTGATTCTACACCTATAGATACTAATCTGAACCTGTTTTATTCGTACTATCCTGCGTATCAAAACAACTTTCCGTTTATCGATTTAGGTCTTGAGGCGTCACCTCTTTTAGACCTTTCTACGTCTAACGAAAATGTGCTTAGTATAACACTTGGATTCGGATATACTACTCCTCTATTTTTTGATAATGACGTAAAGATATATCACACCAAACGTCCGTACACTAGACTAAACTACTCGCAAGGAGCCAATGAAATTATCCATCTAGATATCACACACGCCCAACAGATATCTGATAGGTTAACTTTTGGGGTCGACTACAGACGAATAAAAAACCAAAACTTCTATTATTCCAATATAAAGAATATCTCCAGCGGCAGAATGAACAACATGTTCAATAATCGTTTTTATACCGGTTACTATACAAAGGACCGGAAATACGAATTGATAGCATCCTATCTCTGGAATAAATCTCAAAACATTGAAACAGGAGGTATTGTTTCGGATTCAATATTCTATAGTCAGGCTGGTAGAGCGAAGCTCACTAATAACTCAGCTCTATTTTCAGACGCAGAAAGCTCATACGCTCAAAACTCGTTTAAGATAACGCAGTACTATCGCCCAGGAGGCATGTCTACGGACTCCACTCTTGATCAATCTTTACGGCAATTTAATACTCAGTTCTACCTGAATACACTTTTCAGCAATGACAGGACTGAATTTTATGACAACAATCCTGACAGCCTAGTTTATGACCTTAACTTATCGCCATTTTATGATTCTATTCATCACAGAAAATTAAGCAATGAGTTGGGGTATTCATTCAGGTTGAAATCATCGTCGATGGCTATAGGCTTAGAACATTCTTACGACCATATATTTATGAATGGTTTCGACACCTCATATCATAATGTGTATGCAACCGGAAAAAGTCGAATTGCGTTTAGTAAATTCAATCTTAAAGCCTCGGCTAAAATAGGTCTGCTGGGTTATAATCTTGGAGACTATCATGTGAATGCTACTGCTAAAACTCGTATAAAGGATCTATCTATAAAAGGAAGGTTTCTTTCACAATTAACAGAGCCCACATTTAGTCAAAAACTGTTTAATAGTAGCATAGTGGCTTGGAATAATTCATTCAAAAAAGTAAGTATAAACCAAATAGGTGGAGAAGCAGAATTAGAATTAAGGAATCATAAGTTCAAAGGAGACATATTAGCAGAAACTTCTTCTGGACTAGTCTATTATGACCAATCAGGAATAGACCAATACAATGACTTACTTTCTTTACTAAAGTTGAATTTCCAATACGCTTTTAGCAATTCCCATTTTGGGACTTCGGCGTCTGCTACTCTTCAAAACTCATCAAACCAACAAGTTTTACCTCGACCAAACAGTGCGATCACTGCTAATGCCTACAGTCAATTCAGACTGTTTAAGAAGAACCTCATGGTTCAATTAGGAGCACGCACCTTCTGGTTCAGCTCTTTTGATAGCCCTATCTACAACCCCTTAACTAAACAATGGCACAATAGCAGTATAAATTATGACATGTACCCGCCTGTTAATGTGTATGCCAATGCAAGAGTAAAAAGTTTTTGTATGGGTGTAGAATTATTCCATGCACAGCAAGGGTTTGCTGACAACGACTACTATAGTTCTCCAATGTATCCTATGATGCCAAGAAACTTCAGGTTGAATCTACGTTGGGACTTGAACAACTAGACCTCTTTTAAGGTATAAATCTCCACACGCTTATTTTGATCTTCTTCAGCTCTGCTTGCCGGAAGCTTAAATTTCATTCGTGTATTGCTCATTCCAACATATGTAAGCCTAGACTGTGATATTCCACTTCTAATGAGGTAATCATTGATAGCCTTTGCTCTTCTAAAACTAAGTTCCTTATTATATCGAGCTTGTATTCTATTATTAGGTCGATCTATGGGGTAGTTCATATGACCTTGAATCTCTATAAACGCTTCTTTATTTCTGGTCAGCACTGCCAGCAACTTATGCAAATCGGGCTCAGACTCTGGACGTATCTCATCGCTATCTGTATAAAAATAGATATTGTTAAATGTGAACTTTCCCGTAATCTTTACTTTTTTCAATGGAATCGTAAACACCAAAGTATCAATCGGTCGGTCCACCATCGCTTCGGTAACCGTCACATACTCACTTAAGTACCCATACGCCGATGCAGAAATCTCTAGTTCAGAACTCAGCATTTCAAATGTAGAAGAGATACCACTACTCCCTATAGAGCTAAATTTCATTTCTTGATCTTTATAATCAAATCCGATACTTGCTCTTACCGGTTTTTTGGTCTTACTATCCACAGTTTTTATAACGATAAACTTAGGTGGATACATCGTAGATTTAATATCAGTTTCGTACACAAAAAACACTTTTGCCCTACGATTATTCTTGTGTTCCTCTGAAATTAACTGAGACTCCCCAAAACTCTCCGTTTTGATAAATCTCCGAGGCACACCAATTTGGCCCAGCACTTCCACTGTAGCTTTCGCCCTGTTTGATGCTAATACTTGATTGTACTCATTGGTAGCAAAGCTATCTGTGTGACCCTCTACATAGATTTCTTTAATGTTGGTACCTCCGATACTCAGTATTTTATCCGTAAGTAGTTTCTTTTGCCGACTGGATATCTCGTAACTGTCAGAATCAAAATATATAAAAAAATCTGCTG
>JBMYYN010000129.1:0-6109 GCA_049609445.1 Bacteroidia bacterium
GCTTTACTTCCAGTTATTAGTTTTCCCTCAGTAGATAAAACATTATATCAGTTCTATGCTATTGGTAAGAGTAAAAATAATAGACTGAAAAATTAGAACTAAAAAATTACTTGTTTAAATTACAAAAGCCATTTACCTTTGCACTCCATTAAAAATAATGGATTGTTATGCGGATGTGGTGAATCCCGATAGTAATCGGGAGTAGACACAAAAGCAATGTTATGCGGATGTGGTGAAATTGGTAGACACGCTAGACTTAGGATCTAGTGCCTCGCGGTGTGAAGGTTCGAGTCCTTTCGCCCGCACAGTATTAACAAAATAAAGCCCTGGTAAAACAGGGTTTTATTGTTTATACACCTTTTGATTTTATTGGATTATAAAATAAAGTACACATCTCAAAACACAGAATCCGTGAACGTAACTTTTGAAAAGAAAGATGATTTAAACGCGATTATCAGCATCGCAGTTAAAAACGAAGATTATCAAGAAAACCTTACTAAGCAGTTTAAAGATTACCGTAAAAAGGCAAAAATTCCTGGTTTTAGACCTGGAACTGTACCTATGGGAATGGTAAAACAAATGATTGGTAAGAGTGTATTGTTTGAAGAAGTAAATCGATTGACTTCTGAAGCACTTTACAAGCATCTTCAAGACAACAAAATTGATATACTAGGTCAGCCAATGACGAGTATTGAGAAAGAAAGTGAAACTGATTTTGATAACTATGGTGATTTTACTTTTCACTTTGATTTAGGTTTAGCTCCTGTTTTTGATCTAGAAATCAGTACCAAAGATAAGTTGACTAGATACGAGATCGAGCTTGATGAAAAAGAGGTCGAAACTGAGATAACTAATCTGAGAAGACAAAACGGTAAACTTGAGAACATGGATAAGTCTGAGACTGAAAATGACTCTATCGTTTTGATAATGACTGAGGTAGATAAAAATGGTGAACACAAAGATGGTGGTGTATTCGAACAAGAAGTAACGGTACTTCCGGAAGTTGTGAAGAGTAAAAAAGTTCAGAAACAATTGGTAGGAGTATCTGTGGATGATGAGTTGGACCTGAACGTCTTTGATTTATTCAACAAGAATGAAATGGTGATTACTCAATCTTTAGGGATAGAGAAAGAAGCTGTAGAAAGCTTAAATAAAACTTTCAAAGGGAAGGTGAAAGAAATCAGAAGAGTGATGCCAGCTGAGCTAAATCAAGATTTCTATGATTTAGTGATGGGGCCAGGTGCTGTGTCAAACGAAGAGGAGTTCAAAGCTAAGATAGAAGAGAATTTAGGTTCTTACTATGTAGCTGAGGCTGAGAAGCAATTAGAGGCTGAGGTTAATGCAATGCTTGAAGATAAGCACACATTTGTACTTCCAAATGATTTCTTGAAAAGATGGTTGATGGAAACTAAACCAGAGACTTACAAGGAAGATACGGTTGATGAAATGTATTCAACTGAGTCTGTAGTTTTGCGTAAGCAACTCATTAGAGAGAAAATAGCAGAGCAAGAAAACGTCGAGGTAAGTGATGAAGATATCAACCAGACATCATTTGCTTATACAGCTCAAATGTTAAGACAGTATGGTCTTAATAATCCTGATCCAGCGATGATTCAAAATTTTGAAGCAAAGAATCGTGAGGATAAGAACTACTTGCTACGTATCAGAGATGTAGTAGTAGAGAAAAAGGTGCTTGATAAAGTGAAAGAAATGATCACCGTCAAGACTAAAAAATTGCCTGTAGACAAGTTCTATGATCAGGTAAAGAAGTTTAGCGAAAAAAAATAGTCCTCTAGTCTGGACTTTTTGAGAGCTTTTCTATTGAAATTGTGAACATTTATCTATTGGTATTTGTTTACATTTGACGACAAATAATTATGGATTACGGAAAAGAATTTAGAAAGTATGCTGTAAAGCATCACGGTATCAGTAGCTTGAAGGTAGATCACTATATGACTAGTTCTATAGCATCTCCACAAGATATGACTCGTACGGTTATAGAGGAGAGACAGATGCCATTTAGAGAAGTAGATGTATTCTCACGATTGATGGCTGACCGTATTATCTTTTTAGGAACAGGTATCGATGATTATATAGCAAACGTTATTCAAGCTCAGCTACTCTTCTTAGAATCTTCGGATGCTAAGCGTGATATTCAGATATATATCAATAGTCCAGGTGGGTCAGTTTATGCAGGATTAGGCATATACGATACAATGCAATATATAGCACCGGATGTAGCAACTATCTGTACAGGTATAGCAGCAAGTATGGGAGCTGTACTAATGTGTGCAGGAGCAAAAGGTAAAAGAACTGCATTGAAGCATAGTCGTGTGATGATTCATCAGCCGTTGGGTGGAGCTCAAGGTCAAGCTACTGATATGGAAATCACCGTAAAGGAAATCATCAAGTTGAAAAAAGAGTTATACGATATAATCTCTTCTCATTCTGGCCAGAAATTTTCTAAGGTAGAAAAGGATAGTGAGCGAGATTACTGGATGACAGCTCAAGAAGCCAAAGAATATGGTATGCTTGACGAGGTTCTTGAAAGAAAAAAATAAGATTCATTTATGCAGCTAACTTGTTCATTTTGCGGAAGAAGTAAAGGAGAGGTAGGATTACTTATTTCTGGGATTGATGCACATATCTGTGAAGATTGTATCGGTCAAGGGAATGATATTATCTTGAACGAAGGTCTCGATAAGAAAAAATCTCAAAAAACTCAAGTAAGTGTCAAAAAGCCAAAAGAGATTAAAGCTTTATTGGATGAGTACGTTATAGGACAGGACACTGCTAAAAAAACACTAAGTGTAGCCGTATATAATCACTACAAACGTCTGAACTATGATCCGTCTGGGGATGACGTAGAACTCGAAAAATCAAATGTACTTTTGATAGGAGAGACTGGTACAGGAAAGACCTTATTAGCTAAGACTTTAGCAAGATCACTTCAAGTGCCGTTTTGTATTGCAGATGCTACCGTATTGACAGAAGCTGGATATGTGGGAGAGGATGTAGAAAGTATCATTTCTAGATTGTATCAATCTGCCGATTATGATAAAGACGCTACTGAACGAGGTATCATATACATAGACGAGATAGATAAGATTGCACGTAAGTCGGATAATCCAAGTATCACCCGCGATGTAAGTGGAGAAGGTGTGCAGCAAGGTTTATTAAAGATTTTGGAAGGAACTGTCGCTAATGTTGCTCCACAGGGTGGTCGTAAACATCCGGATCAAAAAATGGTGCAAATAGACACTTCTAATATATTGTTCATATGTGGCGGTGCTTTTGACGGGATTGAAAAAATCATCTCTCGCAGAATGCAAGCCAAGGCTCTTGGATTTAAGAGTGTGGAGACAGAAGAGTTCACGATGGAGCAATACTTAGAGTATGCAATTCCTGCAGATATCAAGCAATTTGGTTTGATTCCAGAAATTATAGGACGTATTCCTATTCTGACAGCTCTCAAGCCATTAGATGCAAAGACTTTGAAGTCTATCTTGCTGAAACCAAAGAATGCTCTTATAAGACAGTATATTGCTTTGTTTAAGATGGAGGGAATTGATCTGAATATATCAGAAAACGTTATAGATTATATTGTGGATAAGGCGATTGAGTTCAAGCTAGGAGCAAGAGGTCTAAGATCAGTTTGTGAGGCTATTTTGAGTGACTATATGTACGAAGCACCATCTGATGACACTGTAAAAGAAGTGAGCATTGGTATGGATGAGGCAAAAAAGGTAATCGAAAGATTACGTCTAAAAGCAGCCTAAGGTTAATAATAATTTCTTGCACAACCCATTATTTTCGTTTGCTTTGAAGAAACGTTGTGGCAAGAATATTCAGAAAAAACGACCCTAAAGTAATACGTGCTTGGACATTCTATGATTGGGCAAACTCAGTTTACAATCTTATAATATCAACAGCGATATTTCCAATTTTTTATCAAGGTGTGACCTCAAAGTATGCAAAGGAAAATGACCTAGTGGAAATGGTAAATGGTCAAACGGTAGACTATGTGAAGTTCTTTGGGAGAAAGTTTGTTAATACTGAATTGTATTCTTACGTGTATTCAGCCTCGTTTCTTCTCATTGTTTTGTTGGTCCCGATTCTTTCGGGTATAGCTGATTACTCAGGAACCAAAAAGAAATTTATGCAATTCTTCTGCTATCTAGGTGCAGCAGGATGTATGTCTTTATACTACTTTGATGTGAACAGTCTGGAACTTAGTATGCTCTCTGTATTTATTGCAAGTGTGGGATTTTGGGGTAGTTTGGTGTTCTATAATTCGTTTCTTTTAGAAATAGCCGACAAAGATCAACATGATAAAATAAGTGCAAAAGGATTTTCACTAGGTTATATTGGAAGTGTCTTATTACTAGTCACTATTTTAGCATTGAACGCCACAGAGGTGCTTTTAGTGAAAGATGGAGTACCGTTCATTATCGTAGGAATATGGTGGATAGGGTTCGCTCAGTATACCTATTATTATTTGCCAGATAGTAGTCACTATCCTAAGAGGGAGAAAAAATATAATATTATATGGTACGGTTATAGTGAGCTGCGAAAAGTATGGAATGAGTTGAAAGAGCACCCTAAAGTAAAATGGTTCTTGTCAAGTTATTTTGTGTACAACATGGGGGTTCAGACTGTAATGTTATTAGCCGTTTTGTTTGCTGGAAAGGAGATCGATTGGGTAGAAGGTGGATTATGGTGGCAGACTAAAGAAACAGGTTTAATAGTTAGTATTATTCTCATTCAACTCATAGCAGTTGGTGGGGCATATGTTTTATCAGGTTTGTCTTCACGAATAGGAAATTTGAGAACATTGATGCTTGCAACCTTGATATGGATTGGTTGTACAATCATTGCATACTTTATTCATTTACCAACGGAGTTTTATATACTCGCTACGTTAGTTGGTTTTGTAATGGGAGGGATCCAATCTCTCAGTAGGTCTACGTATAGTAAAATGCTGCCGCCTACAGAAGATCACGCATCATATTTTAGTTTTTTTGATGTTATGGAAAAGACAGGTCTCATTATTGGTCCATTTATGTTTGGATTACTAGAAGGCATCTTTGGAAATATGAGAATGTCTGTACTTATGCTTATGGTTTTCTTTATCATAGGATTCTTCTTATTGGTTATCACAAGAAAAGTTACATTGCGAACAGCAACTGTGTCTAAAGTGTAAATGCTAAAAAAATACCTCTCTGATATTGCCTTTATGCAAGTGCTGAACTTGCTTATTAAGCCTATTTGGATTCTGGTCATTGATCGTGCCGTTCAGAATAGTTTGCCACTTGAGGTTTATGGAAATTACGCTGCTTTATTTAATTTTAGTTTGATGTTCTTCATTATTCTAGATTTAGGTTTGAACAGTTATAACACGACCCAGGTATCAAGGGATAACGGAAAAATAGCAACTCTTACTGGAAATATCATTGGACTTAAAATGCTCCTTATGGTTGTATATGTTCTTTTTGCATGTGCGGTCGGAGTCTCACTCGGATATTCATCTTCTGAATTTGGTTTGCTACTATTTCTGTTTGCAATACAAATAGTGACATCTATGAATCAATATTTGAGAAGTATTGTCAACGGATTACAAAAGTTTAAATGGGATGGTGTATTTATGGTGCTCGATCGGGTGCTAATTGTTCTGTTTTGCTCTTTCTTGATATGGGGAGGAATCGATGGATACGGATTGACGATTGAGAGATTTGTGTATGTTCAGCTTATTGGTGTCGCGTTTGCATTGGTAGCTCTTGTTGCCTTTTTGTGGTCTCACCTGTCTCATATCAGTATTTCATTTAATTTGGCAAAGCTGATTCCTATTTTGAAAAAATCATGGCCATTTGCCCTATTGATTACTTTGATGGGATTATACAATTATGTGGATAGTGTGATGCTCAAGTATATCATAGGAGATGAAGAAGCTGGAGTATACGCCTTAGGGTATAGGCTTTTTTATGCCTTGTTAATGTTTGCACAGATATTTAGCGGAGTTCTTCTTCCTCTGTTTAGTAAAAATATTAAAAATACAGAGATGATTAATATCGTTGGGTCTTATACGGTTAAATTCTTGATGCTCGTAGGT
>JBMYYN010000130.1:0-6081 GCA_049609445.1 Bacteroidia bacterium
AAATACCACGAGTTTTTTGATGCTGAAGGGGATATTATGATTTGTGACATAGGGCACTACGAGAGTGAAAAGTTTACGATCGATTTGTTATATGATATTTTGAGGGAAAAATTTAGTACCTTTGCCGTCCTTAAAACCGAGGTAGATACCAATCCGATAAAATATTTTCTATAATGGCAGTAAAAACAATCGAAAAAAAATTAGAGCAACTTTATAAACTTCAAACTATAGATTCTCGCTTAGACCAGTTAAGAGCTGTAAGAGGAGAGTTACCTATGGAGGTGTCTGATTTAGAAGATGAGTTGATTGGTCTAAACACTAGACTAGCAAATTTCGGTTCAGAAATCGAGACTTTTAACGAGCAAATTTTTGCAAACAAAGAGCAAGTGAAAACTTCCACTGAGTTGATCAAAAAGTATAAAGCTCAGTTAAATGATGTAAAAAACAATCGTGAGTTTGACGCACTTAATAAGGAAATAGAGATTCAAGATCTTACAATCCTAGCTGCTGAGAAAAAAGTGGGAGAGGTTCAGAAATCAATTGCTCTAAAGGAAGAATTGATTAACGAAGTACAAGGTAGATTAGATGAGCGTGAGAAAGACCTTGAAAATAAAAAGCAAGAGTTGGAAGAAATCACTGCTGAAACGGAAAAAGAAGAAGGTCAAATCATAGAGGAAAGAGAAAAAGCTCAAGGAACTATAGATGAAAAGCTTATCAAGGCCTATGACCGCATCCGTAATAACTTTAGAAATGGAATCGCTGTTGCTCCAATTTTGAGAGCTGCTTGTGGAGGATGTTTCGCCAAGGTTCCACCACAGTTGCAATCTGACATTAGACAATCTAAAAAAATTGTAATTTGCGAAGCGTGCGGACGTATTCAAATAGACGCTCGTATGGCTGGTATCGAAGAGCATGTTGAAGAGGAAAAACCAAAACCAAAAAGAAGAGCAGTTCGTAAGAAATAAGCTCTTTAGGTTAGTTTTACTTCTATTTCTTTTTATTCCTTTTCGTCATGTTTATGGCGTTCACTATTTTTCATTAGACTCTAGTCTTTTAGTCGTCCAACGTTATAATCATCAATTACGTTTATCTGCTGCTAGTGATATTTTGCTAAAAGCCCTTGATAACGAGCCCAAGAATAGTGCAGTACATTATCTCTTGCACACCAATGCCTTTCTGAAGTCTTTTATTACTGAAGAAGAAAAAGATTATCGAAGATTTAGAGAAATTCAAGATGCAGCATTGTTTCATTTTGAAGAATTGCCCGATTCGTCGCCTTACAGGCGTTTTTGTCAATCTGAAGCATACTTTTACTCCGGAGCACTTAAAGCTAAGTTTAACGAGCTCTATGGGGCTGCTAGAGATATAAATCGACTACATACTCTGGTTGAGGAGAACAATAGACTCTTTCCAGAGTTTTTACCAAACAATAAACTACGTGGAATTCTGAAGGTTTATCTTTCTACAGTTCCTGAAAAGTATAAATGGTTGGTTAGAATGCTAGGCATAGAAGAGGACTTGTATGGCGGTATGCGAATGCTTGCAGAATTATCAGCACATCAGAAAGACTCTGGTTTTTTAGGAGGAATAGCACAAGAGACTGCTTATTTGAGATCCTTTGCTCTCTTTCAAGTAGCAAAATCTCCACACAAAGCCTGGTCTGAGACTCTTAAATGCACGAAAGACTATGAGGCAAGTAGTTTGAGTACATTTTTTAGAAGCAATATGGCCTTGAAACTCAATAAGAATTTAACCGCTAGGAATATTTTGTTGTCTAGACCAAATGGCGGTGATTATGAGCCTTTTTATTTTCTAAATTATCAATTGGGATTAGCCAAACTGAATAGCTTTGACTCAACAGCCATTGAAGATTTTAATATTTACAGAACGGAGTTCAAAGGAAGAAACTACCTTAAAAGTTGCCTGCAAAAAATGAGTTGGTACTACGTATTGGAGGGCAATAAGTTAGAAGCAAGGCGGCTACAATTGGCTATTTTGAGTCTACCTAAGTCGGTAAATGAAGAAGACAAATTAGCAGATCAGTATGCTACGAAGCCGCTTCCAAATCCAACACTTCTTAGGATGAGGCTACTCTATGATGGTGGCGATTTCAAGGCCGCATTGCGTATAGCAAAAAGTATAGATCCTAAGAAACTAGAAAACAGGATTCTGAAGGCTGAGTATTGTTACCGCCATGGAAGGATATCTGAGAAACTGGGAAATATGAAAGCTGCTCTGAAGTTTTATGAAGCTTGTTCACTTTTTGCAAAAGAGAGTGAAGAGTATTATGGTGCATATGCTTGTATCTACCTTGGGGATCACTACTTGAAAAATGGAGATTTGGCAAATGCAAAAACCTATTATCAAAAGGCTCTAACTTATTCAAAGAACAGAGAGTATGTGGAGTCCATAGAGCAGAGGGCCAAATCTGGACTGAAGAAACTAGACTAGAATATGCCTTACTTCGGGGTTATACCTTTGTTTTCATATCTATTTTTTATGGCGTGAATCATAGAAATCAAGCTATTTTTGCAACCCATTATTTAAAAAAATGAGTCAACGACCAGTAAGAGTGCGTTTCGCACCAAGCCCGACAGGACCTCTTCACATTGGAGGTGTTCGTACTGCTTTGTACAATTACCTTTTTGCAAAACAAAATGGAGGTAAGTTTTTACTCAGAATCGAAGATACAGATCAAAAAAGGTTTGTAGAAGGAGCGGAGGAGTATATCAATCAGAGTTTAGCCTGGCTGGGTTTAGATGTGGATGAAGGCGTAAAGGAAGGTGGAGATTTTGGTCCTTATAAGCAGAGTGAGCGTATGGACAAATACGCGGCTTACGCACATCAGCTAGTAAAAGACGGATATGCATATTATGCATTTGATACACCTGATGAGTTGACGGAGATGAGAGCAAAACTTGAAGCCAATAAGATGAGTGCTAAATACGATTCTACTTCAAGAATGAGCATGAAAAATTCACTGACACTTAGTGAAGATGATGTAAAGGAACGTATGGATAGAGGAGATGCTTACATCGTAAGAATCAAGCTTCCTCGTAACGAAGAAATACGTTTTCACGACATCATAAGAGGTTGGATAGTGTTCAATAGCAGTCAGTTAGATGACAAAGTTCTCTTGAAAGAAGACGGTTTGCCTACTTATCACTTAGCTAACATTGTGGATGATCACCTTATGGAGATTAGTCACGTGATTCGGGGAGAAGAGTGGCTTCCAAGTGCCCCATTGCACGTAATGTTGTACAAATATCTTGGATGGGAAGAATCGATGCCAGAGTTTGCTCATCTACCACTAATCCTAAAACCAGACGGTAAAGGGAAGTTAAGTAAGAGAGACGGGGATAGATTAGGGTTTCCTGTATTTCCGTTAGAATGGAAATCTCCAGAGGGCGAGATTAGCAGTGGATACAGAGAAAGTGGCTATTTGCCTTCAGCAGTTCTCAATATGCTAGCATTTTTGGGTTGGCACCCTTCTGACAACAGAGAGTTATTTGATCTTGAATCATTAGTTAAGGAGTTTAGCTTAGAGCGTGTTTCAAAAAGCGGAGCAAAGTTCGATATGGATAAGTCAAAGTGGTTTAACCACCAATACCTTATGTCTGCTTCTGGCTCAGACCTAATGAAGATGGTAGAATCTCAAATTCAAGAAAGACACCTGGCAAAGGGTGAAGAATATCTAGAAACGGTTCTCGATATGCTTAAGGAAAAGGTGAGTTTTGCTTCGGATATACTTCCACTAGGAGAGTACTTCTTCGGAATGCCAGCATCGTACGATGAAAAAGTGCTTCGCAAGAAATGGAAACCAGAAGTGGCGGAACACCTACGCAATTACATCAATGATTTAGTAGAAAATAACTTAGCAAAGGGTTCAGAAATGGAAGAAGCGTTGCAGTCATATGCTGATTCTAAGGAGATAGGTAAAGGAATGCTCATGCAACCACTGCGATGGGCAATAAGCGGCCAAGCAGGTGGACCTCCTATATTCGATGTACTTGAAATACTTGGATTGGAAGAGATAGATGCTAGGTTCAAAGCAGTATTAGAAAAATTTCCAACCGCTTAGGAAATTATTTTAGAATATTAAGCTTTTCACAGCTCTTCTCACTTGCTAATTGCTGAGCTACTTTTTTAGACTTAGCTCGTGCTCTGGATATTTCTTCTCCGTCCAGGATGACCCCAATGATATAGGTTTTTATTTTCTTGTCTTCTTCGTGGTTTAGAACTCTAAATTCAAGTGTTTGCTTGTTTTTTTGAGCATATTGATTCAATACACTTTTAAAATTGACTACAGTATCCTTAAGATCGTCAAAATCAAGATGAACTCCTATTATCCTTTTTGAAACAAATTTTTTAGTAAAATTATAACCTTTATCTAGGTATATGGCACCGATTAGTGCCTCTAAAGCATTACCTGAGATACCTCTTACAGCAGCATGATTTCGTTTAATCGATTTATCGTAGATCAGCATGTCTTGTAGGCCCATGTCTAACGCTATTTGCGAAAGTTTTTGTCTACTCACGGACTTACTTCTCATTTCAGTGAGAAATCCTTCTCCTTGAAAAGGATACTTTTTGTACAATAACTCAGCTATAGTGAGATCCAAAACGGCATCTCCAAGATATTCAAGCCTTTCGTTATTATGTTTACCCTTTAAACCGACGAGGTTCTTTGAGATAGAATTATGTACAAAAGCTTGCTTATACAATTCCAACTTACTAGGACAATAGCCTAAAAGTTGATATAATGGAGTATAAAACTCCGATTGATTAGAAAATCGTGTGAAATAGAATTTTTTAATACTGTTTAGCACAGTACTAGTCGCATTGACCCATAACGACAGAAGCATTATGTCCGCCAAACCCAAAAGTATTGCTTATAGCATACTTGACATTTCTTTTTTGAGCCTCGTTAAACGTGAAATTCAACTTAGAATCAAACTGCTCATCATCGGTGAAATGATTGATAGTAGGAGGAATTACGCCTTCTTTCAATGCAAGTAAACAAGCTAAAGCCTCTACAGCTCCTGCAGCACCTAATAAGTGACCAGTCATGGACTTCGTAGAGCTTATATTTAAGTTGTAAGCGTGATCTCCGAAAACAGATTTTATTGCTTTTACCTCGCTGATATCACCCAATGGAGTAGATGTGCCATGCACATTTACGTAGTCGATATCTTCAGGTTTTAGTTCTGCATCACGTAATGCAAGTTTCATCACATTAGTTGCTCCCAAACCTTCAGGATGAGGTGCAGTGATATGATGTGCGTCGGCAGTCATTCCGCCACCTAGGATTTCGCCATATATTTTTGCCCCGCGAGCTTTGGCGTACTCGTATTCTTCTAAAACTAATGAAGCAGCTCCTTCTCCAAGAACAAAACCATTTCGGTCAGCATCAAAAGGTCTTGAGGCTGTCTCAGGGCTATCATTTCTTTCAGAAAGTGCTTTCATACTGTTAAAACCACCAACTGCAGAAGGGGTAACACAGGCTTCAGAGCCTCCTGTTACAATAGCCTTAGCCATACCTAATCTGATATAGTTGTATGCGTCAATAAGTGCATTATTAGAAGATGCACAAGCTGATACAGTCCCAAAATTAGGTCCTCTAAAGCCGTATTTGATTGAGATATAACCTGGAGCTATATCACCAATCATTTTTGGAATAAAGAAAGGATTGAACCGTGGAGTTCCGTCCCCCACGGTAAAATCCTTAATTTCTTTCTCAAGTGTAGTAAGTCCACCGATACCGCTAGCCCAAATCACACCAATATCTTCAGGTGTAAAATCAGTTTCAGCAATACCAGAATCTGCAACAGCTTCTCCCGCTACAATCATAGCGTACTGAGTAAAGGGGTCCATTTTACGGGCCTCTTTTCTGTCCAGATGGTCTTTTACATCAAAGTTTTTTAATTCGCAAGCAAACTGAGTTTTGAACTTTTCAGCATCAAAACGAGTGATAGGTGCAGCTCCGCTGACCCCATTTGCAAGTCCATCCCAATACTCTTTGGCGTTATTGCCTATAGGAGTAAGGGCTCCAATGCCTGTAACTACTACTCTCTTGAGTTG
>JBMYYN010000131.1:0-6081 GCA_049609445.1 Bacteroidia bacterium
TTATATTTTTTACTTAAATCCTCCAATGTTTGTCGTCTTAGGATAAGCTCCAATTAGGTCTTTTTGCATTCTATAAAAGACTCCAAAGTTTCCTATTTTCTTGGTCTCGTATTTTGTCCCAACTGTAAAACGAATTTTGTTGAATCCTTCATTTGAGGAGATTCCATTAAATATTTCAGAGGAGATTGTTGGGTCTAGCTTCCACTTTTTGATGTTGTAGGTTGTCCCTACTTTGAATCTGAAATTCGTGTTGCTGAGATCTTCGGTGTCTTGTTCTTTCTTACTTTGATAGCGAGCCCGATATTTTACCTCAAATCGATTTATATCATGTTTGTATTCTAAGTCTGTGTTCCACCTAAAGTGATTTTCGTAACCTTGGACCTTTCCTTGATTATCATTTTCTTTAATAAACCGTAAACCTAGTCCAAAGGATAAGCCTTTGGTTAGTTTGTAGCTACCTTCTAACTGAGTGAAGTATTCATCCACCGTGCCCGAATTATCTTTCAATCTTAATTGCTCGTTTAGACTAAGTTTTAACTTCTTGTTTGCCTTGTAACTGAGTGTGATAGAGGACCAGGTTTCGAAATCCTGTATAGTGTAAGAAGTCCCTGTCTGTGCTATAGCAGTGAAACCAATGCTCAAACTAAGTAGTATTATGGTAATGCGTTTCATTATTGTTCGGTATAGTATTTTATGGTTAATGTAGTGCTATCCTTTAGGAAGTCTATGTTCCCTATTTCGATGTCTTGAATGACTAACCCTGTTCGCTCTTCTATATCTGCTTTTAGCACCTCGTAGTTTTCAGGTTTGATGTTTTCAATCTTTTCATATTGTATTTTTTTGGTGGAGATACTCTTTACTATCCAGAGTTTTTCCATAACCCAAAGAGCAATTACTACGGCTATATTAGCCCCAACTATCTCAGCATAGCTCATCTTTTGATTGGCCAATGAGTTGATAACTGATACTCCGATAATTACGAAGAGATAAGTCATCTCTTTGATAGGAATAGGGTCTGTACGGTAGCGGATGATTCCAAATATGGCAAATAGGCCCAGTGCCATTCCTATGTCTAGCTCATACTTCTTAAGCGTGAAACATAAGAAGAATACGATGATGCCTATCATATAGTATGTAAATAGATAGTCTTTTCTTTTGGCAGTATTGTAATACAACCACTTGATTATCAAGCTTAGAAATGCAAGATTTAGCACAAAACGGAAAGCCATTTTGTAAAAGTCATCGTCAAAAAGAGGTATGTTTAAAAATTCGTTCATTTACGTGGTTAGTTTATTTATGGTTAGCAGTTTATGCTTAAAATTATTTTGTTTAATGTCCTTATTCAAGGCAGCCATCCCAACACAATACTTGCTTATAGAGTATGGATGTATCTTTCTAGAATGTAGAGCTTTGAAGAGTATTGATCTTCTGTCAAGCTTTTCTTGCTTGAGTTCTATTATGGTTAGATTCTTGTCGTAGATATTTCCATTGTATCCCAGATTTAGGTCAAAGGTTACGCGTTCTTGTCTCTCTGTATTGACAAGTGTAAATCGATTAAACCTATTCGAAATTGATTTTTTAAGATTGATCTTTTGTTTAACGGTCTTGTTTACAAAAGCTTCACCTTTTTCCGTCAACGTAGGGGTGTATTCTTCTACAGGGATTCTCGTTTTATTCGTATTTCCCTTATTGTCTTTTTGCTTCACTTCAAGGAAGGAGATTTTAGACTCCACATAGTTTCTTATCCGTACCTTGATTCTGCGAGCTATACCATTATGATGTTGGTGATAAAAGTGAAAGTCCGTCGTGTCAAAGTAAGTTGAGTCATATGTCATAAGTCTATTGCCTCCGACTTCGAGAACTTTGTAGCTGTCTGCAAGTTCAGAGAGTATCTGCGGCAGTTGATCCGTTCTCAAAACAAACTTGGTGTCTTGACGTTTCATCAGCGAAACTCCATCCATCTCACTCAAAGTGATGGGTTCAAATATGTGTAAGTCTTGATTGGTCAAGCGTGCAAAAGTTATTGTGAAACGAAAATATGAATTTATGGTTCATATTATGTTAAGGTTAAGACAATGTGAGTTCTAATTGGATTCCGGAACTCTAAAAATAAATTGAGAATTATCTATTCTACCTCCAAACTTACATCCTCATCTCCATCTTGATAGGGTAGCCAAGTGATGATAAATTGAAGCATCTCATCGGTAGTTCGCATTCCGGCTCCTCCATTGTCTAATCGCTCTCGTACTTCCAGAGGTGGATTGTTTGGGTTGTTCGGGTTTTGGGCAGTGTTGTCAAACTCCGCTTCAACGTAGATTGTACTGCCAGCAGGGATTTTGAGCATTTTTGGATACGTGTAAAAATACTGCCAACGGAAATCCCACTTAGGGATATTGATTAGGCGTATAGTGTCTTTTGAAGGTGATAGAGCATATGCCTTGAAGCTTTTGCCGAGGAGATGCATATGAGGATTGATGGTCAGGATACTAATGTCCTCAGGGATAGGAAGTATAGACGTATGTTTAGTGATCTTGTTAGGTGGTATGACCAATGGAGGGATTATTTTACTTGCCCCATTAGTGCCAAGCATAACTTCGTTTATGGGTCTCTGAGGTGGTTCTTCTGTGAAGAAAATATTAACTCTACTGTGGTCCCACTTTCCTTGAGGTATAGGTCCAAAATGGATGTCGTCTGCAAGTAAAATTGATTTTCTATTCATCGTAAATCCACCGATTCCTTCTGGGTACATCTGAGCTACTACGCCTGGCAGATAGTTGGATGCTGAGTTGATTTGTGCCGGTCTAGATCCATCATCATTTGCTAGTTGCAATGAGTCGAACTGGCGGATGTATTCCGCTTCATCTACTTCAAGATTTAATAATCGTTTTCCATCGGTGATTGAGGATTTTTCATCAAATTGATAGTTGAGCAGTCTCCCGTTCATGTGATGAACAAGGTTGTTTTCGTTAGGGATGAATTCCATGGCTCTCACATATTTCTTTTCTGAAAGCTCTATAGGTAACGTGGCCATGTAAAACTTGTCTCTACTGTTCCCTGAGACAAAAATACTGTCGAACCATACGGTTGTGTCTGGTTCTCCTATGTAGCTTAAGTCAGAAAAATTAGGTATTGGAGGAAGGTCGTTGGTGTCTCCTTCGGGAGCACCTCCTTCTATCCAATCCTTGATGGTTTCTTTTTCTAGATCAGTAAGGTATCGTTCGCCCAAGAAGTGAGAGTAATTTCTGTCCGCAGGCCAAGGCGGCATTAGCCCACTCTGGGTGACATCTCGTATGGTGTTTTTCTTACGGTTTACCTGCTGAAAAGTAGTCATAGAAAATGGTGCTGCCCCACCGCTTCTGTGACATGTGATACAGTTGTCATAGATGATAGGAGCTATATCCTTACTGTACGTATAGTCCGTGGACTTGGTGCAGGCCCAGACACAACTGATAAATATGAATAAGGTAAATGACTGTTTCACCAAGGCGAAGATAATGCTACGATCTCTCTTCTCAAGAAGAAAGAATATTTACTAATTTGGACGTGGCGAATTTGTAATTTGATTTCAGTTTATTCATTTTATTCTTTAACTCAACTTATAGTTTATTTTCGCATCCGTATGGCTGAAAAGTTCATAGATGTAGAGAAAATTATCGCTGACAAAAACCCTAAACTCCTTAAGCGATTGCCTAAGTTTTTACTGAATTATCTTAAGAAAATTCTTTGGCAAGATGAGGTTAACCGCATTATAGCTGATAATGAAGGCGTAAACGGAGTACAGTTTTGCAGAAATGTAATCAAGGAATTTAATATTAAGGCAGAGATTAGAGGAATTGAAAATGCCCCAAAAGAAGGTGGAGTTACCTTCGCGAGTAATCACCCATTAGGTGGTATGGATGCTTTAGCGTTCATAGATCAATTCTCTCATTACAGGAAAGATATAAAGTTCATTGCAAATGACGTCCTGTTAAACTTAAAACCTATGAGTGACATTTTTGTAGGCGTGAACAAAATGGGAACTACAGCTGTACCATCTCTCAAGAATGTGGATGCGGTATTAGGAAACGAAGAGTCCGTAGTTATATTCCCAGCTGGGTTAGTAAGTAGACGAAAAAACGGAGTGGTAAAAGATTTGGAGTGGAAGAAGACTTTTGTGACCCGTGCAAGAAAGCATAACGTGCCTATTATTCCTGTACATATAGAAGGTAAGTTGACCAATTTTTTTTATAGATTGAGCAATTTGAGGGAGTGGTTAGGCATCAAGGCCAATATCGAAATGTTGTACTTGGTAAATGAGTTATTTAAGCAAAAAAATACCACGATAAAAATTACCTTTGGCAAACCTATATATCCTGAAGAACTCGATCAAAGTATAAAAAGAGACCGAGCTTGGGCTCAGGATATTAAAGAGAGAGCTTACAGCTTGAATACATAGAATGTCACAAAACTTAGATTACATAGCAGATCCAGTACCTTTAGAGATATTGAAGAGTGAGCTTACAGAAGAACGTTTTGTGAGAGTCACGAATAAAGGTAACAACAAGATTTACATTGTAAACCATCACAATAGCCCAAATGTGATGAAAGAGATTGGGCGACTGCGTGAAATCACCTTTGCTATGGCCGGAGGTGGCACAGGAAAATCGTTGGACATTGACGAATTTGACACATCAGATAATTGCTATGAGCAACTCATTGTCTGGGCACCAGAAGCTCAGGAGATAATCGGAGGATACAGATTTATCGATTGTGCCAAGGTAGTAGGTACGGACCCTCTAGCTCTATCTACACGACATTACTTTACGTATTCAGACAAGTTCAAGTCTGACTATCTAGCTACCACTGTGGAGCTTGGTAGAAGCTGGGTTCAGCCTAACTTTCAACCAAGAGCGGGTTCTCGTAAAGGGATTTTTGCATTGGACAATTTGTGGGATGGTTTAGGAGCTATTGTAGTAGATACTCCGCATATTCAGTACTACTCTGGCAAAGTGACGATGTACACGAGTTATAATACGGAGGCTCGTGATGCTTTGATGTATTTTATGGAGTACTTCTTTGAGGATAAGGATGAACTTATCAGACCGATTCATTCACAAGATATAACTACGGATATTTCTGAATTTAAAGATAGTATACAAGGTCTTACATACAAAGAAGCACATAAGGTGTTGAATGGGTTTGTACGCGAAAGGGGAGAGAATATTCCTCCACTTATCAATAGCTATATGAGTCTTTCTCCCACCATGAAGAGTTTCGGAACTGCTATGAATCCAGATTTTGGAGATGTCGAAGAAACTATGATTTTAGTAAAAATCGAGGATATCTATGATGAGAAAAAAGCTCGACACGTAGATACGTATATCAAATAATATAATTCTTCAATTCTTCCTTTTGTAGGGAAATTAGATTCATTAGTCTACACAATTAAATTGTTCGTAGGATAGTGTCAATTTATCACACTAACGGCTATTGTAGATGAGTTGTAAACATAAAATCACTTATCGTTTATGTTAGCAAGGTTACAATTGACTCGTCGTCTTAATGAGACCATTTTACTTTTTGTTTTTAGTGCACTGTGCCTGTCACTTTCTATGTACAGAGTGTCCGTGTCCAATACAAACACTTACCTGTTTTTAAACTGGAATCTGTTTTTGGCATTTGTTCCTTGGCTTGCAAGCAGTATTCTATTGCTTTATCCAAAATTGCAAAAGCGAAAATTTGCAGTGCTTGGTTTGATGGCCGTTTGGTTGCTCTTTTTTCCCAATGCTCCCTATATTCTTACAGATCTTTTTCACTTAAGACATATCAATTCTATGCCAGCGTGGTTTGATCTCTTGTTGATTCTATCTTTTGCCTGGGTAGGTTTGATGTTTGGGTTTATGAGTCTTTGGGACATCGAAAAAATTCTTTCTAGCTATTGGGAAGAGTCACGACTTCGCAGGTACTTAAAACCTTCAGTTTTTATTCCGATTCTTTCTTCTGTGTTATTGTTTGTCGGGAGTTTTGGTATCTACCTTGGTAGATATTTGAGATGGAATAGCTGGGATATTTTACAAGAACCCTTAGGACTTATTTATGATA
>JBMYYN010000132.1:0-6075 GCA_049609445.1 Bacteroidia bacterium
CTTGCTAATAAAAAACGGTTGCAATATTCTCTTTCTTCCAGATTACGAAGACGTGTATCCTGCTGACTACAAGCAACAAACGTTTGACCTCAACAACTTAGACTTTCTAATTGAGGGGGCTAGTAGACCTGGACACTTTCAAGGTGTGAGCAATGTGATCTATCGGTTCTTTGAGATTATAAACCCAACCAATGCCTACTTCGGACAGAAGGACTACCAGCAAACAGTTGTCATAAAAAGGCTTATTAAAATCACCAATTCTGATGTACATCTAAACATCGTTCCAATCAAGAGAGAACCCCACGGTTTAGCAATGAGCTCTAGGAACATAAGATTATCTCAAAAGGGGAGACAAAACGCAGCATTTATTTACAAAGCTTTATCCCAATTGAAAGAAGATATTGCCGAAATGTCCCTTTCTGACAGTGTTAAAAAGGCAAAACAGTTCATTTCTGCACAAAAAGGTGCTCGAATTGATTATCTCGTTGCGGTAGATTCTACTACACTAGAACCAGTAGAAAACATAGATGAATCTGATGGAGTTGCAGTGGTAACTGTAGTAGAATATGAAGGGGTAAGGTTATTAGACAACATAATTCTTAAATGATTCTTTGGTAAGAATAAGATTGCAATTATCTTTGCAGCCAATTATCGCGGGATGGAGCAGTGGTAGCTCGTCGGGCTCATAACCCGAAGGTCACAGGTTCGAGTCCTGTTCCCGCAACTAGTAAAGGCTTCTCACAATGTGAGGAGCCTTTTTTTTGTCTTAGATTACAACAAATGGTCTTTTAGAGATCTTATTCCTCAACCACACGTTAATCATTCATTCAATAAAAAGTGAAGCAAATTAATTAGCAAAAAAAAGGGGCTCCTCTTTCGAGTAGCCCCTTTTTGCAATTTATATCGCTAATTCTATTTGTTTACAACAAATCTTGAAACTCCGTTTTTCTCGTTAGATTTCAAAACAAGAATATAAGATCCGTTCATTAGGTCAGATACCGAAAGGTTGTTATTATTTAAAGAACCTTCTGCCATTTTAACTCCTACAAGGTTGTAAACCTCATAAGTATTCCATTTTTCTGATCCTGCTACCGTTAAGCTGTTGCTTGCTGGATTTGGATAAACTCTAGTAGAAATCACAAGCTCCTCAACAGAACTGTTGTCAACCCACGCCGTAACGTCAGCTAAACTTCTTGGGAAAATTTGATACCCACCATCGTATGGTTCAGATGGATCAAACTGAGACCCAATTCCTACGATGTTCATAGTGTCTGCAATTATAGCAGCACCTTGCATATCTGCGATGTCTTTGTCTATTCTAACAGTGAAAGTATCGCCTGCTTCATTCGTAAATTCTACATTTCCAAAATTAGGCTTTTCTCCGTTTGGCCAAACTGTTGTAGTATCGTTTGTAATCCAAACTTTAGTAAGCTTAATAAACTCTGATTCTGTTTCTTCAGACGGCTTATCAGCATCAATAGGTGCGTCTAGAGTGTTTCCTTGACTGTTTACCTTAATGCTATCTACTCTCAACTCAGTAAGACCTCTGTAAAAAGTAATATACCCTCTAGCAGTGATTTCATCTCCTTCAGTTACAACGTAGTTGCTTACATCGTTAAAGCTATGAACATTAACACCGCCTGTTGCATCTTTAATGTAGAATGAGTACCCGTCGTTTCCGTCATAATCGATACCATAAACAACACCTGTAAGTTCATAAAGAGTGTCTTCCATAGTTGGAGTCAAATCAACATCATTAACTGTAGCATCAGCAATAGAAGATACTTTATAAACCAAAACTTCGTCTCTAGAGAAGTAGATGTTGTCTAAGAACAGTGTAGCTCCTGCAGTAGGTAATGCTGAAAATATAATCTGAGAAATGTTTCCTGTACCAGTAAGACCTGTAAAATCAGACAAGTTTATTTTATGATTTGTCCAAGCTCCTTGTGCAGGGCTTGCAAAAGCAATTTCGTGTTCTGAATCATCTCCACCGCCATAAGCGTTGTCTGCTCCGAAGTCTACAAGTTTAATTCTATAAGTCGTAGCATCAGGAGTCCAAGCATCAAAAGTGAAATACTCCATTTCGCTAGCGTCTATTGAGTTAGCACCAACAGCCTCTATTCCAACAAAATCAAGAGCAGAATACTTTTTCATATCGTTTCCATCTATAGTTACATCTTCTAAAGTAGCATTAGACCAGGTTGTTCTCCAAGTATTTACCGCTACGTTAGTGAATACACCACTAAACAATGACACTACATCATTTTGTTTGTCCATTGGGTCAGAAGCTCCTGATGCAGGTTCTGTTAAAGGGTTACAAGTTGAATTATGAGACCCTAAGTTTGTCCAATCATTTTTAGGAAGAACATCCCAGCCCATAGCTGCAGTGCTAGCCCAAGCCGTATCCGGACCGTCCACAGAAGATTTTCTTACAAGTGTGTAGTCTCTTGTAGAACCCGAACCTACAGTCCAAGACGACCCTGGATCATTCCATCTTTCGCCAATTTGATCAATCGTATCTGTACCTTTAATCAAGAGTACGGCATCATCACCATTAAAGTGCACAACACTGTTATACCCTAAGGCAGTGTCGGCTAAAGCAAGAATCGTTGCATCTGCAGCATCATTTGCAATTACATATACTTCATTTGCCCCAAGCATACCCGTAAGGTCAAACCCTTTGTCGTTTGAAGTACCACCATTGTTTATCATATACAAAGAGTAGTTGCTAAGGTCAATAGCTGAGGCTGATGGGTTATAAAGCTCCAAATACTTGTTGCTAGATGAGCCTTCAGCATACTCGCTAATAAATAGCTCTGTACATTGTGCTGTAGCTCCAAAGCTTATAAAAAGCCCAGCTAATAATGTGTAAATTTTTTTCATGTTTTTTGTTGTTATGTTAATTAATAGTATTGCGAAAATACAATTCTGAAGCTATGTCTAATTAAAGAAATTGTAAAGATTCCGAATTTAAACTAAGATTTGTATCTATGAACGTAAGTGTGCGGGGTGCTTTTGTCCTCATTGTTCTTTTGTTGATCACTACTTGTGTATACTCACTGTACAGTGGAAGTGTGGTTATTAATGACAGTATGGAGTACTTATCACTCTCCTCTAACCTAGTTGAGCAAAACACTTTGTATGCAGGAGAGTTAGATCAAAGGCTAGATTACAGATTGTACTCTAAACGGACCATTGGTTATTCACTCTTCTTGGCCCTACAGCACAAAAACAGGTTTCTAATCTTAGCCTCTCAGACCCTAATGGTTGTTCTCCTGTTTTTCATAGGATTACTTTTACTCAGAAGACTTTCAAACACTAGACTCGGCTCCTTGATCTATGCAGTAGGTTTTGCCCTTAATTTTACTTTGTTTTTTCACAGCACATTTATACTGTCAGACCTCTTACTTTCTGTTTTGGTGACCATGTCTGTTTTTACATTTTACTCCATAAACGGTTCTAATAAGCTTAACGTTTTGGGGTTTCTTTGGTCCCTAGCATTGCTTGTGAAGCCAGTACTTGTTCCTAGCGTTTTACTTGTTACCGTTGTTCTGACATGGCAATATACCAAAACTAAAAAACTACCCTTAAGTCTACTTTTTCCCGTCCTTATTTTTATAGGCTTCTCTTATACGAACTTAAAAAACACAGGTCAATTTGAGTATAGTTCTATTTCTACAATCAACCTTGCTCAATACAATGCCAAGCTCACTATTGCTAAAAAGTATGGTTATGATTCTGCACAACAATTTGCCAACACCATAATCGACAAATTACCATCAACTAAGGCGGAATACGCTCATTACAAAACATCCGCAACAGAGCTAGGAAAATCTGCTATTCTAGAAAACATAACGACATACTTACAGGTTCATGTCCTCGGAGCCATCAAGATGATTTTGGATCCCGGCAGATTTGAGCTTTATACTTTTTTTGATGAACCCACTTCAGACATAAGTTTAACTGAACTGATTTTTGCTAAAAACTGGTCTAAACTACAGTCCCATCTCAAAACAAATCCGCTTCTGTTTTATGGGTTCCTTTTTTTGTTTTTAGTTCAACTGCTAAAACTTCTCGGATTTATGATGAGCTTTAAGGTAACTTTTCGTGATTGGTTCACGGTTGTCCTTTTTGTTTATTTTATTGGTATCACTGGCCCCGTCGGTGCAGCTAGGTTTTTTCTTCCTCTTAGCACACTGCTTGTTGTTTACTCTGCGATAGGATGGGAGAAGGGGTTACATTCTTTCCAAAAAAGTCCTAAAAGCAAGTAAGTTTTCTCCATATTTTTCCTTGGTCTTTGCTTTGAGTCCTTCTGCGTGGTTAGTAACGTATTCTTCAAACTTATCCCAAGACTCAAGGTGATACTGAATAGCGTACGAATTGTGTGTCTTTTCTATATGGTTTTCTATCACTTTGTACATGTTGTATTCCAAAAAAAGGTTGGTTGCCATTACTTCTGGAATATGTTCCTCTCTAAGCCAACTTAGCACTTCTGTCTCAATTGTTGGGTTTATGCTTATGGTTACGTTGTATATTATCATTATGCTCTAGGGTGATATTGTTGTATTACGCTTTTTAGGTAAGTCTTATCCAAGTGGGTGTAAATCTCTGTTGTGGTTATACTCTCATGACCCAGCATTTGCTGTACTGCTCTCAAGTCTGCACCAGACTCTACCAGTACGGTTGCAAAAGAGTGTCTCAATGTATGTGGGCTTACAGTCTTGGATATTTTAGCTTTTGCTGCTAGTTCTTTTATAACTTTAAAAACTGTCGTTCTGCTAATTTTTTTTCCTCGTTGATTGAGTATCACATAGCTTATTTCTTCTCTATTTTCTATTACATTTCTGTAACCCTCAAAATAGTACTCTAGCTGTTTTATGGTCCTTTTTCCTATAGGAACAAGTCTTTGCTTATCACCTTTTCCTGTTACTCGAACAAAGCCATCGCTAAGATACAGATCATTAATAGTAAGAGCAACAAGTTCGGAGACTCGCAAACCGCAGCTGTACATCAACATAATTATCGTTTTATCCCTTTCCCCAGAAACCTTAGAGTAGTCTATGCTTTTGAGCATGGTTTCTATCTCCTCATGACTTAAAACTTCAGGAAGCTTTTTAGGTAGTTTAGGAGTCTCTATCATTTTAAGAGGGTTTTTTTCAATAACCTCTTCTATGACCAGGTTCTTATAAAAAGTTTTTAGACCAGAAATTATTCGAGCTATAGATCGAGGATTTAAACCTAGCTTACCTAAAAACAGAATAAACTCAGAGATCTCTTCTTTTCCTATATCTAATAGGTTTTTGTCTTTGGTGAAAGATCTAAGTTTATCTATGTCAGACAAATATGCGTCTACCGTGTTTTTGCTTAGCCCCCTATCTAATGACAAAACTAGCTGAAACTCTTCTACAAGATTTTGATTCCTTGGGTTTATTTCAGGTGAATTTCTCGACACTGAATAACCTCTTTGTTGTTATCTGCATTGTAATTTATCAATGCCACTAAGCTTGCTTTGTTTTGGTCAATATTTTCTGGAATCTGCACTTGCCAAACAACCTCAAACTCACTTCCCTTCTGAGCAGCATCTGAACCGTCAAACTCCATTGGAGATCCATTGTAAGGTGTGATTTCATAACGAACTACATGACTGTGAACATAGGCACTGTCTGTCCCACTCGTGTTTTTTTGTGGATGCGTAATATCATCTTCTGTAAGAAAAAGAGTTAAAAAAGGTTTCTCTTCAGGAGACGAAGTAAAAGTACTTTTACAAGTAAAAATGAAGGTCGAATCGTCTTTCTGTTCCTTTTTTAAATCCACGTTTACTATTGCCTTTTCGTCCCCAAAACTTTCTGATTTGTTTTGCCATATTGAAAAAGGGATGTTTTCAGAACTTTCTCCACTATATAACTTTCTGTTCACTCCACCTGCAGGCAACTGATTGCTAAAATTATATATGTTGGTGCCTATCAATTGAGCTGTTTCTGAAGTCATGTCTTCGTAACCAGAAAACGGAAAAGTTAACGACTTAGGAAATGTAGTGTAAAGTCCTAAAATCACAACAGGGTTATTTCCTTCGTT
>JBMYYN010000133.1:0-6066 GCA_049609445.1 Bacteroidia bacterium
CAAATGCAAAGTTTCCATTTAGTAAATAGATGTTATCTGTAAAATCTGTTAAACCGAGACTAACTTCTGTTAGTATATTACCTTTCGAAGGTTTTTGAGCATGTGACGCAAAAACAAACAAGCTTAAAGATAGGATCGTATATATTATCCTTTTCATATCTTTAGCTATTACTTAATTGCAAATCCTATTCTAAAACTTCCTCCAGTCATAGAACCAATCCCAAAACCTGAAGACTTAGATTCTTGAGAAGTTACATCCATAGAAGTTGTTCCATCATCATAAGTAGAAGTGAATTCTGGATTTGTTGTAGAACTAAAGCCAAAACCGAATTCAGCTCCTAGATAGAATGACTTTCCAATCCAGTAGTCTCCTCCAAGTCCAACATTCACACCTAGGTTATTTTCTTTCATACGTATTACATCCGCAGTGTAGTCTTTAGTATAAGCTCCTCCATTGTAATCAGTCCAAGTTTCGGTCTCACTTTCAGTGCTATAATTCAAACCAAATAGTGCATAAGGCGAAAAACGGTCGTTTCCTCCAAAATGCTTCTCTACGCCCGCACCAACGGAAAATCCAGAAGTTTTCATAACGTTTTCTCCCACGTTTGCATCGTCCAATAAATCAACAGCCTGATCGGTAGATTTACTACCATTCACTCCTAGATCAAGTCTCACTGCCATATCGTCGGCAATAAAATATCTAAATCGCAGTCCTGGTGCTTCGAAGTTTTGAATTCCACTCGCTAAATTAAAACGTGCTTCAGTTAGTAGGCTCCCTTCTTGAGGCTTTTGAGCAAAGGAAACGATGGCAAATGCCATTACAAATAATGTTAAAATTGATTTTTTCATGTTATTGTTTTTTAATTAGTTAAACTGACCAAAGTTATAAATTTTTTGACACAATCTATAGGCTATACGCTTGACTCTATCCACAAACAAGGATTCCGAAGCCTTTAGATGTCTTTACTTTTTGAAACTAGTATGACAAGAATCTACCAATACACAAATCCTATAAATGCTTAAAATAAGCGGTTTCAGTAGATGAAATCAGAAATAATTCTAAATGCACGCATTCTTCTATTTTGGACCCATACGTCTAAAATACACTTGGTGGATAACCTATCTATTCTTATAGTACATCATGTATATCTTTGCTTATAGTTAACAAAATGGACTTAAAATACAATACGCAAGACGAAATCATAAAGCTAAGTGAATACGGCAGAGGTGTTCAGGAGATGGTAGAGCATCTCAAGCTTGAAAAAGATAGAGACAAGCGAAACATATTAGCACATACAGTTCATAAGGTCATGGTTAATCTAAATCCTGACATTAAGAACCAAAACAATTACGAACAGACAGTTTGGGATCATATGCATGAAATCGCCAATTATGAATTGGATATAGACAATGACTATCCCGCTCCGGAACCAAGTGCAAAAGAGGAATCTCCAGAACACTTAGGATACAAATCTGTCTTGAGCAAGTATAGATACTACGGTCGAAACCTGATCGACATGATAGATGGGGCTAAAGACATGGAAGATGGAGAACTGAAAAGCATGTATATCAATTACATAGCATCATTTATGGTCAATTCTTCTCGAAATTGGAATGACGAAGAACTCACTCCTAATCAAGTAGTGCAGCACTTGGCAGACCTCTCTCAAGGAAAACTACAAGTAGACCCTGACTCTCTAGACATTCATCTAGAAAAAGTATCTAGACGTCCAAACAATAATCGAAACAACAGAAACAAAGGCAAAAAGAAAAAGCCTTACAACCCAAAATACAAGAAAAGATAAATGGGAACTTTTACTATAGAAGGTGGTCATAAGCTTAAAGGCACATTGACTCCTCAAGGAGCAAAAAACGAAGCACTTCAAATCTTAGCAGCGGTACTATTAACTGCTGAAGAGGTAGAACTACACAACATCCCTGAGATCAGAGACATCCTCAGGATGATAGAACTTTTGAAAGGACTTGGAGTCAAAGTAGAACATAAAGCGAAAGGAAACTGGACGTTTAAAGCTGATGACATAAACCTGGACTATTTTCACAGTGAAGAATTCCGCACAAAGGGAGCTGCTATACGTGGATCCATTATGATCATCGGACCACTACTTGCTCGATTTGGAATTGGATACATACCTAGTCCTGGTGGTGACAAGATTGGAAGACGTAGACTAGACACTCACTTCATCGGTTTCGAGAACCTAGGAGCGAATTTCGTGTACAATAAGGATACTGGATTTTATAAAGTAGAAGGAAAAGATCTGAAAGGTGCGTACATGCTCTTAGAAGAAGCTTCTGTGACTGGAACTGCTAATATTTTAATGGCAGCAGTAATGGCCAAAGGCAAAACTACTATATACAACGCCGCTTGCGAACCATACCTACAGCAGTTGTCTAAAATGATAAACTCTATGGGCGGAAAGATTTCTGGAATAGGGAGTAACATGCTTGTCATCGAAGGTGTAGGTGAGCTTGGTGGCTGTACGCATACCATTCTCCCAGATATGATCGAAATAGGCTCATTTATCAGTCTCGCTGCTCTGACTCAATCTGAAATAACGATAGAGAATTGCAGAGTGGATCAGCTCGGACTTATCCCTAAAGTATTTAAAAAACTAGGAGTACAATTTGTCATTAAAGATGACGACATCATAATACCGGAGAATAGACATTATGAGATAGACAACTTCATAGACGGAAGTATGATGACCATATCTGATGCTCCATGGCCAGGATTATCTCCTGACCTTTTGAGTGTGATCTTGGTGATGTGTACTCAAGCCAAAGGAAATGTGCTTATACATCAAAAGATGTTTGAGAGCAGACTATTCTTCGTAGATAATCTGATAGACATGGGTGCTCAAATTATATTGTGTGATCCACATAGAGCTACGGTGATGGGACTCGACAGAAGAGTTCCTCTGAAAGCAGCTACTATGGCTTCTCCAGATATACGAGCAGGTGTCTCACTATTGATAGCAGCTATGAGTGCTGAAGGTACAAGTACTATACATAATATCGAACAGATAGACAGAGGATATCAGGACATAGAGCATAGACTCAATGCCATTGGTGCCAAGATTGTAAGATCGTAAATGTCATTTTCTAAGTCACTTCTTGCAAGTGCACTTATCGGATTTTCGTTTCTAATATCTGCACACAAAACCATCATCCGACCTGCGGTAGGCGACATCGCACCTGAAATATCGTTACGGAATATAAACGGAGACACAATCTCACTTTCGTCATTGCGTGGCAAAGTCGTATACATAGATTTCTGGGCAAGTTGGTGTGGACGATGCAGAGTTGAGAATAAGACCATACGAGAAGCGTATAAAAACTTCAACTCAAAGAAATTTTCTATAGGTAATGGATTTGATGTTTTCAGTGTAAGTCTGGACACCGACTCTAGTCAATGGGCCAGGGCTATTCAAAAAGACCAACTAATCTGGGAGAATCACGTTTGTGATTTCAAAAAATGGGAAAGTCCACTCGTAGAAAAATACAATTTCAGGTATCTACCACATAACCTGGTTATAGACGATCAAGGTGTAATTGTAGCAAAAGGTTTATTTGGCTCAAAACTCGAGGAATTTCTCACTTCACATTTGGCAGAATAATCCGTGTCATTATGACATAAAATAGGCTGGCAGCAAATTTGCAAAACCCTAGGAACAAAGTATTGTATTTATAGAACAATGATGTCAGAAGAAAACACAGAGCACGAAGAAGAAAAAATCGTTTCAGAAGAGAATGTAGATACTGCTGAAAACGAAACTGAGGAAGTAAAAGAACCTACTCCTGAAGAAAAAATCGCTGAACTGAACGACAAATATCTAAGACTCTATTCGGAGTTTGACAATTATAGAAAACGAACTACTAAGGAACGCATAGAGTTATTCAAAACGGCGGGACAGGATATAATGACTGATCTGATTCCTGTGATCGATGATTTTGAAAGAGCACTTCAAAACATGGATAAAAAGGCTGATGTAAAAGCTGTAAGAAAGGGAGTGGATTTGGTATACAATAAATTTAAAAACACGCTTGAGTCTAAGGGACTTAAGCCTTTTAAATCTATCGAAAACGAATTTGACCCTGAAATCCACGAGGCAATCACAAAGATTCCTGCCCCTAGCAAAAAGCTAAAAGGAAAGGTAGTAGACGAAATAGAAAAGGGCTATAAGCTTAACGATAAAGTTATTCGTTTTGCGAAGGTAGTCGTAGGAGAATAATATGAGTAAGAGAGATTTTTATGAGGTACTCGGCGTAAGCAAAAGCTCTACCGAGGCCGAAATCAAAAAGGCTTATCGTAAGATGGCTATCAAATATCACCCAGATAAAAATCAAGGTGATAAGGCTGCTGAGGAGAAATTCAAGGAGGCTGCGGAAGCTTACGAGATTCTGAGCAACCCTGAGAAAAAGCAACGCTATGACCAATTTGGACACGCCGGTGTAGGCGGAGGTCAAGGTGGTTTTGGTGGCGGAGGTATGAATATGGATGACATATTCAGCCAATTTGGCGACATCTTCGGAGGTGGAGGCGGAAGCCCGTTTGAAAGTTTCTTCGGTGGCGGAGGCGGTAGAGGTGGCAGAACCAGACAATCCGTGGGTTCTAATATCCGTATCAAGCTTAAGCTCACTATGGAAGACATCACCAATGGTGTCGAGAAAAAAATAAAGTACAAAAAGAAGGTAGTAGCCGAAGGTGTCACTTTTGATACGTGTAAAGCCTGTGGAGGTAGAGGACAGGTCACTCGAGTACAGAGTACCTTCCTAGGCCAAATGCAGACAAGTGCTCCATGTCCGACCTGTCAAGGTGCTGGTAAAAAAGTCAAAAACGTACCTCCAGGAGCGGACGGTATGGGCTTGATCACCAAAGAAGTCACGACCACGATAGACATCCCTGCAGGAGTAGCTGACGGTATGCAGCTCAATGTACAAGGACGTGGGAATGAGATGCCGGGTGGAATCGCTGGAGATTTGATTGTACTGGTAGAAGAAGTCAAGCACGTAACTCTAGAAAGAGATGGAAATAATATCATATACAACCTACATATAAGTTTTCCTCAAGCTGCACTTGGGGCAGACGTAGAAGTTCCTACAGTGTCTGGCAAAGTGAGAATCAAGATAGAGTCTGGCACTCAAAGTGGAAAGGTACTGAGACTAAGAGGAAAAGGTATCCCTGATGTCAACGGATATAAAACAGGAGATCAGCTCATCTATATCAATGTATTCACTCCTAAGAAAATGAACTCTGATGAGAAATCTTTGATGAAGAAATTACTCGAATCCGAGAATTTCACTCCAGACCCAAATCAGGAGAAAGGATTCTTTGACAAGATGAAAGACTTCTTTCATTAAGCGATAAAGACTTTATAAAAAGCCGACTCAACAGTCGGCTTTTTTATGTCCTCTGCGTTCTCACCTAAAAACTAGTTGAGCACAGAATTGATATTCTCTTGTTATCGGGTAAATTTGATAAACAGAAAACACCAATCAAACATGTGATATGTGTCATGTGTAGAGACGAGTGTTGTTCTTGATTCAAAAGACGAAATGACATTAGCGGAATTATACAGTGAATTAAAGAATTTAGGACTAGCTGACGGCGCTATTTATCTACACGGACTTTATGGGAGCACAGATGACAATGAGAAATTTTCCTTGACAATTAGAAAAGGAAAATATTCGTTCATATGGGAGGTCTATTATAAAGAACGTGGTGAAAAATATTCCATAAGGGAATTTCAAAATGAAAAGGATGCTTGTCAATACTATTTGAAGAAAATACGAGAAAGTCAACTCCATGCGAAAAGATAAAATATCGAAAATTGAAATTGACGATTTAGGTAGAATGCATGTTAAGCCAGAAAAAGTCAAATTCACGATGATTTACAGAACTGCTACTGAAGTACATTGGGACGAAAAAGAATTGACTCTTTATTGTCCAAAACCGAGGGACAGGAGTTATTTAGAGTGGTATTGGCACATTACAAAAGTAGCAGAGACAGAATGAAGAATGAAATCAATGCCGGCTCTATGGCGGAT
>JBMYYN010000134.1:0-6056 GCA_049609445.1 Bacteroidia bacterium
AGGTTCGTACCAATAAAGCTCGTTTAGCACGGGGAGTCTATAAACCTTCTGCACGTTAAACTCGGTTCTATATCCCTTTTTTAGAACCGCTACACCGGATATTTTTCCGTCTAACTTAACATTGCTTAGGTAGGGTCTAGCTCCTAAGTCTACTTTAAACCTGTACCTGTTTATCGGCTTATTAAAGCTCACATAACCTCGACCTCTATTCAGTTCTACCCTGTTTCTTATGGCCTCACTCGAAAAGTAGGATTGCTCGTTCGTCAAACCTAATTTCGCCTTGGAACCATCCTTCAATAGCTTGAACAAAGAAACATTTGAATTTACGCTGTTCACCAAATTGTTGGTAATCTGACCTCTAACGATATTGTCAAAAATTATTTGTTCTTGCCATATCTGATTAGATACTTCGAGCACCAGTTTGTTTCTAAACTGTTTCTTGTATTGGTTCAGCATCATGAAATTTCTATCTTCCTGTCTGCTCACATTCAGATCGTACAGTTTACGCGGAATCCCTCTCTCAGATGACTGTATATAAATGGTATTTGTCCAAGAGCCAAACGAAGATGATTTATAGCCTACTGTCTGCATTAGACTAAACTTTTGGAAATCCGTATTTTGTTGATTGCTATCTATATCATAGTGAGAAAGGTTTACGACATTATCAGACTGTACACCTATAGCTGATATCCCATAAGACCATTTATAATTCGTCTTTGAAAACTTGGCAGAAAGAGCCTTTTCCATCAATGAACTCAATGATGCATTTAGACTTAGAGCCCTTTTTGGTGATTTGCTATTCAATGAAATAGTCTCTCCCATGTTATTCATTCCGGTGGTTGAAGATTCCGCAGAAGATATTGTCGTACTTGAAAAGTGAATAGGGTCTAGAAGGCTAAGGTCGATTGTGCCATTCATTGTACTTTGCATATTTGCTCCATTGAGGACTATAGGAGTTTGTGCTGTTCCCATTCCTTTGTAAGAAGAAGTATTCAAACCAGATCGACCATTGCTTCTAATGAATATTCCACTCTGTTTTTGCAGTAACGAAGCAAAATTTTGATTGGGATTCACCTTTAGCAATTCATTAGATATCAATTGTTTATCTCTAGAAATCTTCGTCCCTGAAACGAGTATAAGTGGAACTATCTCTATTGGACCAATGTGTTTTGCTGGCACATCATTTTCTAACTCAGAATGTTGAACAGAATCAACCTTCGTGTTTTGAGCAACTGAGGTTGCACAAGCAAATAGTAATATAGCAGCAAATGCTGATTTCATTTTCTAGTTTCATTCGCCGAAAGGAAATAAAAAAAATAAAAGACAGGGTCTTCTCTGGCTCTTATTGCTTTTTTTCCCGAAAGCTAATTGAGTAAAACATACATAAAGCAGGTCTTCTGACTTAGTCCCAAGAGTAATCGCCTTCCCGCTAGTTTATCCAGCAGTGGTATGAGATAGATTCTCTTTTAGGGACATTACAGCTGCGGGTACAGTAGAAGAATTTCACTTCGCTTCCCTTGGCTAAATGCACTTCAAAGGTAGACTTAATATCTGAAGTGGGTTCACATTCTTTGCACATCGAGACTATTTCCAAGTTAGGCTTACCAATACTTAGGTTTTAATAATCAAAAAAAAATTGTTGATTTGCCCCTATGGCAACCACACAAGACTTATCGAGAGGAATGTTTCTAAGGTACAATGGTCAATTATGTCAAGTAATAGACTACCAACATACTATGCCGGGAAAAGGCGGAGCATTCTACCAAGTTAAAATGAAAAATGCGATCACAGGAAAATCTATGGAAAATAGATTTAGAAGTGGTGAGACTATAGATGATGTGCGTGTAGATCTTATCGAGATGCAATACTTATACAAAGATGGAGACAACCTGATGCTTATGAATACGGAAACCTATGAGCAAGTAGGGGTACCAGAATCTATGCTAGGCGATCAGATGAAATTCATCAAAGAAGAAATGATTTTAAGCGTGTACTTCGATGACGGGAATCCTATAATGGCAGACGCTCCTAATCATGTGGTACTTGAAATCACATATTCTGAGCCTGGCATCAAGGGTGATACCGCTAATAACCCACTTAAACCTGCTACATTAGAAACTGGAGCTACGGTAAACGTTCCTTTGTTTGTAGAATCTGGCGAGAAAATAAAAGTAGATACGCGTACTGGTGAGTATGTAGAAAGAGCTAAATAGTTCTCTAAAGAACAACATAAAAAAAAGGAGAGTATCTGAGATGCTCTCCTTTTTTTATGCGTGAGTCTATCCTATTATAGAAGCTGAAGCAATAGCCAGATCAAGAATATCAACAACGCAAGACCTAGAAGTGCATTGATAAGGCCACCTAAATTCAATACCAACGAGAGTATTAATAGAACTAACAATACCACGACCAAGATATAAACTATATCTCCTACATCACTGCTTCCGTTTGGTTTTGCTTTGACCACTTTAGCTTGTTCCTTTATTTTCTCTTTCGTTTTACTCCCTATATTGTTTCTAAGCTTCACCACCTCTTTTACTACTTTAGCTTTTGAAACGATATTGCTTTTCTTCACTTTTTCAGATTTATTACTCTGACTGCTAAGATTTTCTATGATAGATTTTTCGACGTGAATAGTCTCAGATTCCGAGTCTATCTGAGTCAAACTAGACAAAGCTACTTCTGTTTTCACCTCTTTTTTCGCCTCTTCATTACTGGCAACTATCAATCCAGATTCCTTTGAATACCGCTTTGTATTCTTTTTTTGCTGAACGATCTGCGAGCCTTTGACACGTCTCGTTCTAGAGCCATATCTTGCTTGAGAGCAAGAACTGAGGATAAACACGAACAGAATTACTACACCTAAGATGGATTTATTTATTTTCATTTGTACTTAATTATTCTTTCAAAAATAATGCAAGTATTAAACGAGTCTGAAAACTTTTTAGGTATTAATGAACAAAAGTTTAACGCTTATGCTCCATCGAAGTGCGTCATCCAACAAATCCCTTATGAACATACATCTTCATACAAGGCAGGATCAGTTAATGGACCACAGGCTATACTGAAAAGTTCGCACTACGTAGAATTCTATGACCCAGAGTTAGACAAAGAGCCATTCAAACACTGCGGCATTGCTACTCTACCCTCAATGGATTTAGGTAGCAAGGTCAATGAAGATGCCATGGACCTGATATACGAAGAGACTAAAACACATCTAAAAGAAAGCAAATTCATTGTAAGTCTGGGTGCCGAGCATACCGTGACCTATGGTGTCTTCAAAGCTTTCCAAGAGAAGTACTCAGACATAGCCATACTTCAATTGGATGCACACAGCGACCTTAGAGCCGAGTATGAAGAAAACATTTGGTCACACGCCAGCGTAATGGCACGTGTCAATGAACTCAAGCCTGATATTTTCCAGGTAGGGATCAGAGCACAATGCATAGAAGAAGCTGAGTTACAAAAAAGCTCAGACAACATACATTGCTGGTACGCACATCAGATATATGAGAATGATACTTGGATGGATGAAGTCATAGCCAAACTTCCTAAAAACCTTTATATCACCATAGATACGGACGGATTTGACCCAAGTATATGCCCCAGTACAGGCACTCCCGAACCTGGAGGATTGCAATGGTATCCTACATTAAAATTTTTAAAAAAAGTATTCAAAAAGTGTGATGTTAAAGGCTTTGATATAGTAGAACTTAGTCCTACATCTGAAGAAGATTCAACCGCCTATACGATGGCACAATTGTGCTACAAACTCATCGGGTACAAATACGCTTTATGAACTTAAAATAGTGTTAATTTGCAGACAATAAAATCACACCTATCTATATGCAAGTATACTTAGACAATGCAGCCACAACCCCAATGGATGTGCAGGTTATAGAGAAAATGACTCAAACCATGCACGACGTATATGGAAACGCATCAGCGATACATTCTTTTGGACGTAAAGCTCGTGCAGAAGTGGAAATTGCACGTAAAAGCATTTCAAAATTGTTGAACTGTGATAGCTCTGAGATTATTTTCACTGGAAGTGGCACTGAAGCAGACAACATGGCTATACGTTGTGCAAGTAATGACTTGGGTGTAACAGATATCATTACAAGTACTATAGAGCATAAAGCTGTATTGGATACTGCCAAAGAACTCGAAGAACGCAATATTGTAAACTTACATTTTGTAAAACTGGATCAATATGGAAGAGCTGATTTAGAAGATCTGAAGAGACTTGCAAATCTGCACAAAGGTTCTTTGATAAGCCTCATGCATGCAAACAATGAGATAGGGACACTCAATGACGTCAGTGAAATAAGTAACATAGCTAGAGAGAATGACTGCTACTTCCATACGGACACGGTACAAACTGTGGGACACTATGCTATGGATCTCAAAGAATTGGATGTTGATTTCATCACGTGCTCTGGGCACAAGTTCCACGGCCCTAAAGGATGCGGGTTTCTTTACAAAAACAAATCACTCAGAATACGTCCAATCGTGACCGGAGGTGGTCAAGAAAGCAAAATGAGAGCGGGAACTGAAAATGTAACTGGGATAGCTGGATTGGCAAAAGCTCTTGAGATTTCAAATCGAAATATTGATGTAAAAATAGACACCGTATATCGCATCAAGGAATACTTTATTGAGAAACTAAAAGAAGCTATTCCTGGAGTGAAATTTAATGGGGACATTTCCAAAGAAGGTGGTCTATATACAGTACTAAGCACTTCTCTCCCACCATCAGACAAAGCTGCAACATTGTTATTTCAGCTTGACATGAACGGCATATGTGCTAGTGGTGGATCCGCATGTAACAGTGGTGCTGTGGGTGATAGCCACGTATTAGTGGGCATAAATCATCCAGCAGACAGATCCGCTGTACGTTTTTCATTCAGTAAGTTTACGACACACGAAGAAGTAGATTATGCTGTTTCGAAACTGTCTGAGTTGATTTAAGTTGTACTTTTGGTTTGTGAGATTAGCAGAGTAAATTCCAAACCAAAGAATACGTTTAGCTGTTTTGATCACATACATATCCTCGTAAATCGTGGGCATGTTAACCAATAAATAACATACTAATGTTTACTAAAAAAAACTATAGCACATCTCAAATGGTGATGTGGACTAGATTCGAGACGCTACTATTTGCTGGCATTATTGTCTTTTGGGTTTCGCTCTATTACTACTTTGATTTATCTTGGATGAAAATCCCGTGGACACCTATCGCGTTAATAGGTACGGCCGTAGCTTTTGTTATTGGTTTTCAAAACAATGCAGCTTATGGACGTATATGGGAAGCTCGTAAGATATGGGGAGGAATTGTAAATACTTCAAGAACCTTTGGCATGAAGCTACAGGACATGATCACCAATGAATATGCATCTGTGCCGATGTCTGAGGATGAACTTCAAAAGGAAATTAAAACATTGACTTACAGACATATTGCTTGGATGACCGCTCTTCGTCATTCTATGCGAAGTCCCAAGCCGTGGGAAACGACCTCTAACCATAGAACAAACAAAGAGTGGGGATTTTCCCCTCCAGAGCGACTTTCTACCCTAGAAAAAGACTTGGAATCGTATATCTCAGATGCTGAGGCAGATTATGTCATGAGTAAAAACAATAAACAAACAGCATTGCTCTACTTACAATCACATCATCTAAGAGAACTTAAGGAAAAAGGTGTCATTTGGGAGTTTTCGTTTCTTGATTTAGAAAGCATACAGCAAGAACTATTTAACTTACAAGGAAAAAGTGAACGTATCAAAAACTTTCCGTACCCCAGACAATTTGCAACGTTAAATCATTTTTTCATGTGGATTTTTGTAATCCTGTTACCACTTGCTCTCGTGCCTCAGTTTGCTACTTTAGGGTCGGAAATGGCAGACAACTATCCTACAATTGCGAAGTATTTTGTTTGGTTCACTGTTCCATTCTACATCATAGTATCGTGGATATTTCATACGATGGAGCGTATCGGTCGTACTGGAGAAAACCCATTTGAAGGAACTGCGAATGACGTACCTATTTCTACTATTGCA
>JBMYYN010000135.1:0-6049 GCA_049609445.1 Bacteroidia bacterium
TATGGCTAGGTTATCCACTCCCAAAGAACCGTATGATGCAAACGATGTGTTGGACGAGTAAAAGCGATGAAAACCTGGAATATTCAATGCTTCTTCCAGATTGGTCGCATTATTCGTTGCAAGGTCTTCTTCATTTATTATGAAAATTGCTGAAGAATCTTGGGCCCACGTATATACCGATAATAGACTAAGAAAAAGATAAATAGTATGTCTAAGAATAATCCTCAAATCTTACTCAATGTGCTTAAGCTACAATGATAGGTACACTAAAGATGAGAATATGAACAGTATACTTCTATTTGACACAAATTTTAGGCAGATATTACTTCCGCTTTACTTTTGGAAAGTGATGTTACTCCAAAGACTATCACAAAGACAATCCCAATCACAGAAGAGATGGACCCTGCCACAGAAACATCTAACCACTTCGCGGCATAGTAGCCAGCTCCAGAACAGGCGATACCAATAAGACAAGCTAGTAAAAGCATTTTCTTAAAATCTTCAGTTAACAAATAGGCAATTGCAGGAGGCCCTGACAGAAAGGCGATCACCAAAATAGCTCCAACAGATTCGAAGCTTACTACTGTAGTAAGTGATACTCCGCTCATAAGGAAGTAATGCCAAAACCCAACAGCTACTCCTGTGGAGAGTGCAAAGTTTGGGTCGAAAGTAGTTATAAAAAGACCTTTGTAACCCCAGACTACAGCTGCGACTAAAAGTGCACAAACAGCAAGCAATATGAGGGATTGTTTAGGAAGTGAAAATCCGCCAAAAATTGGTTGCAACCACAGTGATACATATTCTATTTCTCCGTAGAGTACGCATTGTTGATCTAAGTCTGCATTTGCTCCAAATTTTGAAATTAGTATAATACCAATAGCGAATAGAAGCGTGTATGAAACCCCAATAGCAGCGTCACTTTGTAGCCTTGCTTTTTTGGTAAACCACTCTATCAATAATGTTGCAAAAATGCCGCTAATGGCTGCTCCAACTAAAATGGGCAGACTTGCAGTAGATCCCGAAATGAAGTATGCTATGAATATACCTGGCAAGACGGCATGTGAAATAGCATCACCTATCATGACCATTTTTCGCATGACTAGGAAACTGCCCATAAGTGCACAGTTTATGGCAACCAAGCTTGCTGTGAATATGATGTAAAAATCGTTCATTAATATGGTATTTCGCTTTGGTGTGGGTCTGTAGTTGGTCGTTTGAGAAGCTTTATCAATTCTTTCTCTATTTCAGGTGTGATTACGTGCTCGATACCTTCTGCGTCGTCATGTATATGGTCAGCGTCCAGCTGGAAGTATTTAGAGAGGTAAATCTCCCAAAGCCTGTGTTTTCTTATTACTTCTCGAGCAGCCAATCTTCCTTTATCGCTAAGTATGATAAGTCCTCTTACCTGATCGATTAAATCCTTTTTTTCTAGTCTATTTAAGATTCCTTTGAGCTTGGATGGGCCATACTTCTCTTTTTCTATCAACTCAGCTACAGAAATTGAATTTGAACCATCTTCACCAAGTTTGTATATGTCTTTGAGTACATTCTCGTTGTTGATTTTGATATTGTTAGCATTACGTAGTTTCATTCGAGCAAAAACACCACGTTTTTTACCAAAAAGTATAGCAACTAATGCGAATACGGAAAGTACAACAACTATCCAAGGGCCAGTTGGCATGCCTGTTCCACTATAGCTTATGACTACACCGATGATGCCACTGAGGAAACCAAATAATCCAGCAAACAAAAGCATGCGTGGGATAGAATTGGTTAGGAATCGAGCTCCTGCAGCTGGAGTAATAAGAAGTGCAGCCATCAGAACCACACCTACAGCTTGTACTCCAATAGATACTGTAATGACAGTTAGTAGTGCCAAAAAAGACTTTAGAAATGATATGTTGAAACCTAATCCTTTGGCATAGTTCTCGTCAAAGCTTATCAAGCTGAACCCGCGTAAAAAAACAAGAATGCACAGAATATTGATGATAGCAATTACCGAGAATAGTTTTATGTCAAACATCCCCATAGAAGCTGCTTTGCCAAATAAGAAACTGTCTAAGCCACTTTGTGCTGCATTTCCACTATGCTGAATCTTTGTAAGTAAGACTATGCCCACTCCAAAAAAGACACTTAAAGTCAGAGCTAAAATAGCGTCTGGCTTAAGTTTTGATTTAGCTTGAACAAAATCTACTATCCAAATAGATAAAAGACCAGAGAGAATTGCACCTAATAAAAAATATACAGGGTTTTTAACACCTGTAAGCATGAAAGCTATAGCAACACCAGGTAACACTGAATGAGAGATTACATCTCCTATTAGAGCTCTTTTTCTAAGGTAAGTAAATGTCCCAACAACTCCTGAAGCAAAGCACAGAATTCCTGAACCTATACTTACCACAAATAGTGTATAGTTCTCTGCTGAGAAGAAGGTGCTTATATGTTCCCAGATACTCATTATTTGTGTCGGATTGGAAATTCTTTGTTTTCCAGTTCTTGGCTGATTTTGGATATCGTAGTAAGACGTCCACCATATGTATCAGTCAAGATACTATCTGTAAACACTTCTTTAGTAGGACCACTAGCAATTAATCGTGTGTTGAGCAATACCAAATGATCAAAATATGATTGAGCAGTATGCAAGTCATGATGCACGATGACGAGGGTTTTGCCAGCTTCTTTCATCTCTTTGAGCAATGAGATTATCATTTCTTCTGTAGCTATATCTACTCCTGCAAATGGTTCATCCATGAGAAAAAGATCTCCTTGTTGAGCTATAGCTCTTGCCAAAAACACCCTTTGTTGTTGGCCTCCAGAAAGTTGACTGATTTGTCGTTTAGCATAACCTAACATGTTTACTTTTTGAAGACTATCTGTGACTATATCTTTATCTTCTGAAGTTAGTTTTTTGAAAAGACCGCGTTTCTGATATCGTCCCATTGCAACAATTTCCCATACGCTAGCAGGGAAGTCCCAGTCAATGTCTTGTCGCTGTGGAACGTAGCTAACTCTATCTCTGACATCTTTGAGTTCTTTGTCGTATATTTTTGTGAACCCGCTTGTAGGTTCTACTACACCCATAATGGACTTCAGTAAGGTGCTTTTGCCACTTCCGTTTGGCCCCATGATTCCAATCACATTGTTCTCAGGTAGTTCAAAATCTACATTCCACAATGCTGGCTTTCGGCCATAGAGAACAGTGAGATTATGAGCTTCTATTACTGTTTTGCTCATTTCAATCCGTCTATTATCGTTTGGACATTTGCTTCGAGCATTCCTTTGTACGTTCCAGCTGGCGTGCCTTCTTCTCCTAACGCATCGCTATACAATGTTCCTCCAATACTTAGATCGTAGTCTCTGGCTTGGGCTCCTTCGATCACTGCACGTAGATTTTTATCAGAGACACTCGTCTCTATGAATACAGATTTGATTTCATTTTTTATGATGAAGTCAATGAGGTCTTTTACATCTTTGGCACCATACTCTGCTGCTGTAGATATACCCTGTAGACCTCGTACTTTGAAACCAAATGCATCACCGAAATATGCAAACGCATCGTGGCTGGTTATTAGTATTCTTTTTTTGGATGTTAGAGAGCTGTCTATAGCCGAAGTTAAGTTATTCTTGCTTTCTCCTATCTCAATAGCGTACTCTTTGAAATTGTCCATTGTTTTATCTAGTCCAGGAATCTGGTTTAGTTCTCCGGCTAACCCTTCAATACCTTTCATCCATAAGTCAGGGCTGAACCAAATATGTGGGTCTACTAAGTCCGACGTTTCATCTACTCTTTTTAATTTGGAGTGATCTACATATGATCCCACTGCAAATGCAGGTTTTTGTTTAGAGTAATTTACAAGCATTTTAGCCATTTTCCCCTCTAAGTGCAATCCGTTGTACACTATTATATCAGCACTAGCAAGCTTAGCAATGTCTCCTTGTGAAGCCTTGTAAAGGTGGGGGTCTACACCCGCTCCCATAAGAGAAGTTACTTCTGCCTGATCGCCTACTATTTGTTTCACACAGTCGCCTACTATTCCCGTGGTAGCTACGATGGTGATTTTCTCATTTTTAGGTGTGTCATTGCAACCTGTGACGGCCACTAATAATAGGAGAGTAAATATACTCCAAATCCCTTTTTTTATCATATCACAAAAGTAACAGGATTCCAAGAACACAATTTGTTTGAAATAGAAGGGAGCAATCGCTTGATACGAAGCTCCCTTTTTACAAAATCCAACTAAAGATTGTACTCATATAAGAGGGCTGAGGTAGTAGATGTGATGCATCTCCTGGTCAGATTTTTGCAATCGAATAGAAATGAAAGTTTTTGGAACTAACTTTGCTTTCACAGCGATAGATGCATAGGCTACTAAAAATATTACTGTTTTTGATGTTAGTGAATGAAGCTCAGGCTCAATTGCCGGTGCTTCGTGATCCTGCAAAGGATAGTGCAGCAATGGAAAAGTTGTATAAGGAGTTGCCAGTGATGTGCGACTCTTTCTTTATTACGTTTATCAGAAAGGAACTTGTCGGGCTTAAAAAGTTTGTGCCGAGAGTCAAATACTTGAAAGAAACATTTGACACATTGGCTATAGAATATAGAGAAGAACAAGTTATATATAGACAGCAACTTTTACTCCGCACACTTCAAAAGGATTATAAGAAGATTTTAAAAAAAGCAGAAAAAAACAAAGTGAGTATTCATAAGCTTGTAAAAATAAAGACTGATTATGAGTACGGTGAAGATGAAAAAGGTAACAAGTATTGTTACGTGACTACTGTGTGTCAGAAAAGAAAAAAGGCTTACGAATTGAAGTACTTAGCCATTTTGCTGAATGGAAGTTGGTTTGTAGGCGATGAGCTGTCATTTCAAAGAGAATGAGAATACTGATTTTCATATCGGCTGTTTTTATAAGCGTGATTGGCCTTGCTCAGAAATGGGAAGTCAGAAATCATCCGAATAATAATACAAAGGCGATTTTTAAGGATTCAGTTCAACTGACTGATTTCGTTTTTACGGAGGTCAGTGAATTCAATGATGGTTTTGCATATGTGGCCAAAGGAGAGTATTATGGGTACATAAATCATTTAGGCGAGGAAGTTTCACCTTTTGTATTTGTAGAAGCTCATGACTTTCAAGATGGATTTGCGATTGTAGGAGATAGTTTTAACCGAAGTGTGATCAATGATAAAATGCAGGTCATAGTGCCTTTTGGATTTGCTCAGGTTAGACTTCCTAAGTATGGTCTGATATTGGTAAAATCACATCAAGGTAAATGGGGTGCGTACAATACTGAAGGAGACTTAATGCTGCCATTGATTTATGATATTCCACCATTGATTCTAAATAAAAATAAAATTATTGTCAGGAGAAATGAGCTGTATGGGGTTGTCAATAGTTGCAACGACATAGAGTTTAATTACAGCTACCAGTATATTTCGCCAAGTGGAAAAGCTTATATGAGAGGAAGCTATTTGAAACTATTTTAAAACTACAACAAGATGAAAACAATAAAGGTGTTTCTAATGACTCTGGTTTTGGCTGGATGCAGTCAGTACTCCCACAGAATGGTTCGGGTAAAGTCCAATAAAGGAGTTGAACAAAATCACAAGTCCTTGCTCAAGGAAATCGATAGGACGGACCATGCGTTTATTTCCGAAGAGGAAGCTTCTTTTGATTTGGAAGTGGAACAGTTAGAGGACGTAGACACGCTAAGAATTCAAGAGGACGTCTTTGAAAGCAAATTGAACAGAATGGTGCCAAAGGTTATAGAGAAACGAATTAACTCTAGAGTTCAAAAAAAGAAGGACTTTCGGCATAACTATCCGCCTAGTGAGGACGAGATAAGAAGGAAGTACGAGAATGCAAATACTATGAGTGTTATATCTCTAGTAATGTTGGTGCTGAGTTTGTTATTAGGTTTTACCCTTATTGTGGCAGTGGTGCTTTCTGCGATAGCTCTTAGTACTTATAGGAATTATGAGAATCCTGGGATGATGGACAGACGCCCTATGGCACTTGGTGTCTTGATTTCTAGTTTGATCATCA
>JBMYYN010000136.1:0-5996 GCA_049609445.1 Bacteroidia bacterium
TAATTTTCAAAGATTTATTGTGGGGAGTGAGTATCGGTTTAGTCGTTGCCATATTTGAGATTTTGTACTTAAACTATCGCAAACCTTATTTATTAGACTTGGACAAAAATCCAGACAATAATTACTTCCATTTCGCTCTGGCTGAAGATGTAACGTTCCTACATAAAGCAAGTATTTTAGAAACGCTGAACAAAGTTCCAAATGGAGCTAAAGTAGTAATAGACGGATCTAAGTCTATTAGCATTCATCCTGACGTTAGAGAGATTATAAATGACTTCAAGACACACGCAGAGTTCTCTGATATTGATCTAGAAATCACAAACATGCGAGAAGGCGTTCAGCCAAATCCTAAAGCCGAGTTTAAGGATGCTGTTGGAGAGGGTAAGTAACCAGTTTATTTCTTACTGAAAATCGGTAGTAAGCTTAAATCTAAGCACTCGACCGTTTCCAGTATCGCATACCCATACGATTCTATTTTTGTAAGCAACACTACTAGGCATATTAAACTGGCTTAGTCCTGCTCCTGTTCCGCCAAAGCTTGCCATCTGATATTTAGAACTCGCAGCTCCTGCTGGAGGCTTCACACCCTCTAATCCTGTGATCGTGAATTGATATAAAGAATCCTTAGCTTGATCCACGACAAATACAAAATTGGTCCCGTCCCCAGTCACCAATACAGATACTGGCTCTCCAAATTTATTAGGTGTAGTGAGATTTCCGTCTGCTACAGTAGTATCACTTTCAAATAAGATTCTAGGTTCATAATTAGCCCCAAAATCTGTCTCTATGTAATCAATAACCTGCACTTTAATAGACGTACTTGGAGATACTGAAGAGTATATAAAATGATCTGGCCCAAATGCTGAAATCTGTGGAGGCTGAACAAAACTTGAAATTCCGATTGGTTTCTTAAAATAATCTCTAAACAAGCCATTTGGGGTATTCACACTTACAGGTGTAAGGTAAGTTCCATCTTCACTAAAAAGCAGTATCGCGTCATCTGGACCACCAAATTTTTGAGGATTATTATCTACCCCAGTCCTTGTGACATAAAACTTATTGTCTTCAAGAATTGCTATTTTATTAAATGCTACAGCAGAATCGCTACTAGAGTATGTTGATTTGAAATAGAATGGATGAACAATGGTATCTACTACCTGAGCATTCTCCAAACCAAATGCTCCTCCTACTCCATGGAGATCTATTTTATAAATACACGTAAAATCGAGGGTATTCCCGTTTCTTTCAACTTCAGCATTACCGATTGCCAATAAGTCCAATCTTCTGTTTTGTGTGACTGACTTAACCCCTCTCACTTTCAATCTCCCCAGTTCTCTTCCACTCTCATCTAAAGACACAATCTCCTCTGTAGCCGCATCTACGACATATATAAGCTCGTCAAAACCGGCGATAATATCTACTGGACTAATGAAATCGTTCAAAGATGGCTGCACAGGTACGTATGCAACCTCACGTGGAGAATAAGTCGGCACCTCGATGAAATCTGTGCTCGTTTTTTTTCCAAAAAAACCTTCACACGAACTCAATAGAATTATTACAAAAAGTGAATAAACTGAATATTTCATTTCTTATCTCTTATCAGTATTGAATGGTACATTTAATCCGAAAATATGTAATGCTCCCATCCTATTTGTAGGATTGATTCCATAGTCTATATACAATGGGTGATTACCAATTCTCGTTTTAACTCCTAATCCTGCTGTAGGAAAATTCTGACCTTTTACACTCAGTTTATATCCAAGCCTCACAAAAAGCAAATCTCTTAGGGCTAACTCACCTCCTAGTCTAATATTTTCGGCATTGTCACTTGGATGATTTAACTCCGCAGCTACTAGAACTTTCTTTTGGTTCTTTTCGTAGGGAACAAATGAGAATCCCATTTTGAATATTGTAGGTGTTGTATATTTCTCTAATGATACTTCGGTTCTGTTATAGCCCACTTCCAAATCCGACCCCTGCATCTGAGAGTTTCCTCCAAAATTCTTAACTACGACAGCAAATGTCAAATCCTTAAAATCAGTATTGTACAAGAATCCAAGATCCGCAGTAACGGTACTATTTGTATAAGTAGCTATTCCTTCATATACATACTTCATTCCCACTCCTATACTAAACCTACTCGACAACTTCTGAGCATAATTTAAACCTACAGCAGTATTATTGGCATAAAACAACTGCCCAGTACCATTTGGCTCGAACTCAGTTCTAACCTCCATAGACCCTGAATTGAGGCTATTGACATTGATTCCCAACACTCCTCCTCCATCCAACTTGATAGTACCGCCGGCAAAACTCTGGTGTACGCCTTCTCCAATCATCAGATTACTCATCGCAATTCCTGAATGTTTTGATAATGCCAGACCAGCAGGATTGTTCTCGCAACTATACAGTGTACTGTTATTAGCAACACTAGCTCCAGCCATAGAATATGAACGAGGGTTCATATCGTTTTTTAAAAAACTAAGTGCTGACAGGCCTGCTCGCTGACCACCGAAGTTTGGTAAAATCTGAGCATATGACATAATGCTGCAAGCTACTAAAAGAATAAGGCTATAAAATCTCAAAACAAGGTCACGAAAATAATGTACATAATCTATATTCTCCTTTGCATTTCAATATTATATATCGACCTGAATCTAACTTACTTATTTTTCTAAATTCGCATATCAAAATCTACAGACTTTTTCTAGTACTTCTGATTGCGGTATCGCTCATTTCGGGATGTTCCCCTCATCCAAAAAATGAAGATCTACGACTTGAGAGTTTCTATAGCAAAACTAAGAAGCTTGAGATTCTCATGGCGTACGAAGAAAGTGCATTCATACACTTAGAAAACGACACCACAACGTATTCCAAAGCTATTGAATCATCATTAACCAAACTTTTAGGAAGCCACAGAATAAACATCTCATATCCAAAGAATAATGCTCAAATAACAAATCTTGGAGAACTTGAACAAAACAATTACTCTAGACAAAACATAATAAGCATAGCCTCTAGACTACGTGAATCCAGTATAAAAGGGAATTCCTCAATAAAGGTATTGGTCCTAGATGGATACTATATTAAAAATACACAAGTTCAGAAGAAGTTACTTGGCATCAACCTTGAGAACTCTGCAATCGTAGCTATTTTCAAACCTGCAATACGGTCATCTTCTTCCATAGTCAAAGACCAGCATATAGTAGAGCAGAGTACAATTCTACACGAAATAGGACATGCTCTTGGCCTCACAAATAATGGGGTCAGCTGCACATCTAACCACGAAGACAACGAACATAAGGCTCATTGCTTAAACGACAATTGTGTAATGAACTGGCAGACTTGTGGTGGAAATTTGCCACAGAGACAAGGCACTATGGCTATAAAAAAATTCTGTAAAGCGTGTTTGTCTGATATCGCATCAAAATAATCTTATATTTGGCTCATTACATTTCAAATCTATGTTAAAAGGGCTCACTACAACACTACTTTTAATAGTCACTTTATTTGGCTATTCGCAAAACATTGAAAATTATACTCGTCTTAAGTCTGAAGGAGAAATTCCTGATTTTTTTGTAAAATATCTCGACGAAAAAATAGCGAAAGATAGGACTGAGATGGACGAGGATGGCTCTATTTCTCACAAAAATGCCGAAGATTTCTCAGCTATCTCAAACTACAAGCTTCAGCAACTCATTCAAAGTGGTCGTGTGCTTTACGGTGACCCACTTACAGAGTACGGAAACAAGATATTGGACAAGTTAAAAGAAGTAAGTGACGACGATTTAGATGATGTTCAACTGTACACACTAAAATCCAATGAAGTAAATGCTTTCGCAACACATCAAGGTGTAATTTTTCTTACCGTTGGACTTTGGGGACAAATAGAAAACGAAGCTCAACTTGCATTTGTATTGGCACATGAGCTTACTCACGTGATAGAAAAGCACAGCCAGCTGAAATACCAACACACTAGTGACATTTCAAAAAGTGGCAGGTATGGTGATTCTAAAATATCCGCGTATTACAAGTATTCTAAGGACAATGAAGAGCAATCGGATAAAGAAGGGTTTAAACTAGCTTTAAAGGCGGGTTATGATGCAAATCAACTTTATAGCACATTCAATGTTTTATTATATTCCTACCTACCTATCGACGAAGAAAAAGTAGAGTATTCTTGGTTAGAAAATGATGGATTTAAAGTTAATGACGACTATTTCCTGGAAGAGCCAAACGAAATTTCTGCTCAGGCAGATGTAGATGATGAGTTTCATACTCACCCAAATATCAACAACAGACGTATTGGTATAAAAACGCTATACAACGCTAACAAAGACAAAGAAGGCTCCAAAACGTATGTAGCTGGATCCAAAAGTGAGTTTGAGGAAGTCAGAGAACTTGCACGCTTTGAGATGATGAATATCTACATTCAGCGTGCAGACTACATCAAAGGATTATACCATAACCTTATTCTAAAAAAAGCTCACCCTGACAACAAATTTGTACGGAATACCCGTTCGATGATTTGGTACGGCATGACGGCATTTGAGAATAGTTCAGACGGAACACCATATTCTACAACCTACCGTAAAAAGGAAGGAGAAATCCAACATCTGTATTACTTTTTTCATAAGCTAAAGGATTACGAGTTAGCAGCTTTAGCAACTAAGGAAGTATGGGAAGCTAGTCTTGAAAATCCTGATGATGAATTCCTAAAAACAATTAGAGACAAGGTAATGATAGAGCTTGTCAAATTTGACAAGAATGACTTAGGAAACTTCGCAAGTGAATTGAAATCTACAGAAGATACGCCTATAGAAGATGATGATACAGAAGAGCTCAGCAAGTATGAAAAAATAGCGAAAAAGAAAAAAAAGGAGACTACAGATGACTTCATTTATTATGCTTTTCTTGACTTAATTACAGAAAATGAATTCATAGAAGCTAATGATGAAGCAAAGGATGTTCTTAAGCAAAAAGAAGATAAAGAAGATGAGATAGCAGAAGACGATTCTAAACCACAGGAGAGTACATTGAACATCAAGTCGCTGATCATGACAACGCCAAATTTTTATCTTAGCGACAACAGAAAATCAATCAAGAAGAATGTAAACAAAAATGAGCTAAACGAAACCTTACTCGTAGATTTGGTAAAAGATAATGCTGAAAAGCTCGATATTAAATTGAATTTTATCGATGATTTCAAGGATGAAAACTTCAATACAGAGACCTACAATAATTTCAGTCTCTTGTATGACTACTTAGGCGAACGATCAAAATACTCAGATCTCGATTTCTATCCGTACAGTGCACAACATATGGGAGATTTGAGAGAGAAGTTTGGAAGTGACTATGTAGGCTTGATTGGAATATATACGGAAATCAATAAGAGAGATTTTTCTGCTGGAACGATGCTTTTGAGCATAATGATTCCTTATGCACTACCATTCTACTTGAAATGGCAATTGACTGCAGATAAGGCGACTGATTACACATTTATGGTATACAATCTAGACACAAACAACCCTGCCTACATCAGTACAAAATATTTCAATGCAGACATGAATATTCATCTGCAAAACGCACATATCTATAACTCTCTTAACCAAATCAGAAAAAGCAAATGAGAAAGCACCTAACTATATTTGCTTTAGGCATATTTTGCTTATGTCAAGCACAGATGATCACCGTAAAGGAGCGTCCATCTTTTTACCTTGGCAAAAGAGCCACACTAGATGTAAATCTTCTGATTCAACCAAGCTTGCAACCTAGGAAAATGCCCGAACATGACATTTACAGTATGAGTAAGTATGATAGAAGAGATTCAAAAATACTTGGATTATATACTCAATTAAGTCCCGAGATTAAATATACTTATGCTATAAGTAATCGATTTGGTGCTTATGCCAAGGTGAACATGTTTTCTAGGTATAAGCTAGATTCTGAAAACAGTTTCAGAATTAGTACCGGAGAAAACTCTTGGGACTATAATT
>JBMYYN010000137.1:0-5978 GCA_049609445.1 Bacteroidia bacterium
AATCCAGATTTTAAATTTCTTTTTTCTCATAGCAATTCTTTGGATTATACTCAAATACATCGAAGCTCTAAACCTGAGTAAATGGCTGAGCATCAGCTCTATGCTGTTCTGGGGACTAAATCCAGAATTGATAAGTATAGGGGCACTCAATACAAACGACACCTTGCTCATACTGATGGGAATGATCACAAGCATTCTATTTTTTCGATTTCTTCGCAATCAACCGAATCAAAAGACCGAACTCTGGATTTTTGTCTTGTTATTCCTAATGGGCATCACCAAAGGCAACGGCTTGATTTTCTTTGGGGCATTTGCACTTATTATTTTATTGAAAATAGTAAGAAGCAAGAGAATTGAATGGATGGGCATTCTTCGTCTGGGGTTGTTATTTATACTCATCGGCCTAGGAATAGTGTTCGTAGGAAAATATGCAGAAAAACAGAAGAATTATGGCAATGCCTTTATAACCAACGTAGACCCTCCATATGAAAAAGCAAAATGGAATGAAGAAGGCTCGATGGAACTGAGAAAAGGCGTAAATACTTATCGAGAGGCATTTTTAACCTTTCCTCTTGGTAGTTTACTTGAGACCCCATACAATCTAACTAACGCCGAAAACACTCAACTCCATCGGCAAAACCTTTGGACTCAATTTCTAGGTCAATACTCCAATTTTGTTTTTGAGCGTCACCCACCTAGCTGGAAAAGTTTAAATAATGATCAATACAATTTTGCTCGGATCAACTATGTGCTCCATGCGATACTTGCCTTACTAATTCTCATTCCGTTTTTCAACCTGTTTAAGAATCCTGCTCGAATATTACATCACTCGCAGTTTGTCCATTTCTTACTTGTAGTAGTTTTCGTCGCTTTCACAATTAAATATTCAGCACAGTACAGAGACTTTAGCTTCATGAAGGTGATATTCGTTTACCCAGCATACTTCTCTATCGTGTCGTTGTATTCCTTTGCGTTTCAAAAGATTAAATTCCAAAAGCTTTTAACTGCGGTTCTCTTCATGTGTTCTACATTCTACATGGTCAATTTTGTTTATACCATGATAGCACTTTCTTGAAGCTCCTTACGGAATATTTCTCTGATAAGACTTAGCAAATCTCAGCACACTCGCTCATTTTTTTAATATCTTCGTCAGCAATTATTCTATCATGAGTAAAATCGATACATTCAAAGAAGAAATACAATCTGGATACACTTTCAAAAAAGACTCAATTTTGTTAGGTGGTGCAATGCTTGACGGAGTTTCTGTAGAGGACACGCAGATAAAGGCTCCATTAAAAACATTTAACCGACACGGTCTTATCGCTGGAGCTACAGGTACCGGAAAAACCAAAACGTTACAAAACATAGCAGAGCGACTATCCGAAAAAGGAGTTCCTGTACTTCTAATGGATGTAAAGGGTGATCTCTCGGGGCTAACCCAAGCTAGCGACGGTCATCCTAAGATAGATGAACGACATGAGCGAATCGGAAGTCCGTGGAAAGGGCAAGCATACCCATGTGAGATGCTGACCATTTCTGATCAGGATGGAACCCGTATGAGGGCTACTATATCTGAATTTGGCCCAGTACTTCTCTCCAAAATCCTCGAACTCAATGATGTGCAGAGTGGAATAGTCTCAATAATATTTAAATACTGTGATGATAATAAGCTACCACTATTAGACATCAAAGATTTTAGGAAAGTCTTACAATATATCAGTAAAGAAGGTAAGGCCGACATTGAAGAAAACTACGGAAGAGTAAGTCCTAGTTCTGTTGGTGCCATTATGAGGGCACTTATCACTATCGAAGAACAAGGAGCAGATATGTTTTTTGGAGAAACTAGCTTTGATGTAGATGATCTGGTTAGGGTAGATGAAAACGGAATGGGATACATCAATATCCTAAGACTGGATGACATCCAAAGTAAGCCTAAATTATTCTCTACTTTCATGTTGTGTCTACTAGCAGAGATATACTCTAGCTTCCCAGAACAAGGAGACAGTGGCAGACCTGAGCTTGTGATATTCATAGATGAGGCTCACCTCATATTTGACGAAGCGAGTAAAGCTCTACTAAGTCAAATAGAGACTATCGTAAAACTCATAAGAAGTAAAGGAGTAGGTCTATTCTTCGTCACTCAAAACCCTACAGATGTTCCAGAGGACGTCTTAGCCCAGTTGGGGATGAAGGTTCAGCACGCCCTTAGAGCTTTCACAGCCAAAGATAGAAAAGCAATCAAGCTCACATCTGAAAACTATCCTATCACCAAAAATTATGATGTAGATGAACTTCTCACCAAGTTAGGTATTGGAGAAGCAATTATCACGGTACTTAATGAGAAAGGGATACCTACTCCTTTAGCCCATACATTGCTAACTGCTCCATCATCTAGAATGGATGTCATTACCAATAAGGAGAAAAAAGCGGTCATCGAATCGTCTTCCATAAAAGCAAAATACGACAAAGAAATAGATCGTGAAAGTGCTTACGAAATGCTCAAAAAGAAGCTAGACGTAGCTGAAGAGCTCTCAGAAAAAGAAAAGGCTAAAGATAAGAAACCGAAAAGACGAACCTCTACCCGCAAAGAAAAATCTACTTTTGAAAAAGTAGTTAATAGTACCGCAGGTAGAACTGTACTTAGAGAGGTGACACGAGGAATATTAGGGGTACTAGGTATCTCCAGTAGTAGAAGAAAAAAAGGACTTTTTGGATTTTAGAACAATGAAAAAAGCACTACTTGCATCGCTGATTATATTGGCTACAATATCATCATGCAAAGACGAAGAAAAAGATGAAAATAATCCAGAACCTCTTTATGAACTTCTGGAACTATCGACATCATACGGAGAGATGTACTTCATGCTCTTTGACTCCACTCCGCTGCACAAAAACAATTTTGACAGCTTAGTAAATGCTCAATTCTATGATTCTACAGAGTTTCATAGATGTGTAGACGATTTTGTTATTCAAGGCGGAAGCCCCACCAGCAAAGACGATAACAGAAACAATGATGGTAGCGGCAGCGTAGGTTATACTATCCCAGCCGAAATAGATACAACAATGTTCAAACACCACTATGGTGCTATCGCTGCAGCAAGATTAGGGAACATGGCAAACCCCGAGAGGAGATCAAGTGGTTCTCAGTTTTATATAGTAACTGATCCTGATGGAGCGTCATTTTTAGATGGCGAGTACACCGTATTCGGAACCGTACTCGCAGGAATGGATGTAGCCAAAGAGATAGAAGGTCAACCTAAGAATTCGAACGGATTGCCAGACGAGCGTATCAAAATGTCAATCAGATATGTTCTACTGACGGAGCTTCAACTTAGAGAAAAAGGGATACAACTGTAACACCCATCAATTGGAAGAGGGCATAGAATATATAAAAATTCAGAAATCAAAGTCTGGAAATCATACCACCTTGGAAGACGCTGTGGCTGTGGAAGCTCCATTGGAAATTCAAATCCAAGAATTTGGCAAAGAAAAACCTCGTGCAATATCGGTCACAATGAGGACCCCAGGAGATGACGAAGATCTTGCTCTTGGCTTTCTATTTACAGAAGGGATTCTACACAATTACTCACAGGTAAAAGCAGTAAAGTATCACGGAGAAAATATTGTAAAAATTTATGTCAAAGAAGGGGTAGAAATTCACCTCCAAAACACCGAGCGAAATTTTTACACCACTAGCAGTTGTGGTGTTTGCGGTAAAGCTAGCATAGATGCCATTCGTACAAAGACACAATTCGAAATCTCCTCTACTACAGTGCCTTCTGCTAATGTATTATTTAGCCTAAAAGACAAACTTGTCTCAGAGCAGTCGTTGTTTAGCAAAACTGGCGGTATACACGCAGCAGCAATATTTGATTCTGAAGGCAAACTGATTCTAATGCATGAAGATGTAGGCCGACACAATGCATTAGACAAAGTCATAGGTGAGTGTTTCAGACGAGGCTTACTTCCACTAAATGATAAAACACTACTGCTCAGTGGGAGGACAAGTTTTGAATTAGTCCAAAAAGCTACCATGGCAGGCATCCCTACGATAGTCTCTGTAGGAGCACCTAGTAGTCTTGCAGTTGAACTAGCACGTGAAAGCGGTCAAAACCTCATCGGTTTTCTGAAAAACAACAGCTACAATCTGTACACATAGTTCCTTATTCCTTCATAAAATTCTACTAGTCGGATAAATACTCAGTCTCATGGAGCACATATTTCCATAGTCCATAAGTACACCTGTTCTGTAGATTTATATGCTGACAATTTCAAAGATATTTTCATCATTGAAGTAGACCATAATTATGAAAAAAGCAGTTTCTATCACTTTATTACTCGTGCTAATTACACATCTTGCTCAAGCAAATCATGGAGTTGAGGCTATTGGCCATGTCATTGAGTTTCTATTTATACAAGGCTCATTAGTACTTCTGGGAATCATCTTACTCATTGCATATTTCTATAAAAAGAAAAAGAGCATAACACGACTAAACCTTTTAATTGGGTATACCGCAATTCTTACAGCTATCTCAGTATCTTTTTTGCCTAAAGAACGGTACGATTTTCAAGACTGGACACGATTTTGGTTTCCAGCCCTTACCATCCTTTGTATCAACATATTAGTCATCTCACTTCACTTCTGGCGAAATAGAAATTTATCGTCTAAGAACTAAGCTATAGAAGGGAACAACCCACGTAGAATCATTTTCTGTTTATTTATAGCGACATCATACGCAGATATTGATTGTTGTCTTTGCTCTAATTTATTACATTTGATACCAATATGTTCCTAGATTCACATAGGTCACATATTCTAAACATAATCATTAAAAAATCGAATGTCTAAAAACCTAAGCGAATTATCCGGCAGAAAAGGAATAGAAGAAAACTTATTTGACAAACTAGGTAAACTAGCCCAACCTACTGGGACACCTAGCAAAGAAGATTTGGATCAACTGGCTGAAGAGTTTTTAATAGGCAAGGCTAACACATACGGAACTGCTTCATTTTATGATTTTTTAAAGCCAGAAAATCAAGGTAAAAAAGTATATGTATGCAATGGGACAGCTTGTGTCTGTGCCAATACTCAAGATAATGTATTGGAGACATTGAACAAGAACTTTGAAGCAGATGAAATAGGACACATGACCTGCTTAGGAAGGTGCCACGAAAACAGTGCCTTTCATTTCAATGGCAAAAACTATTCAGGAGATGCAATATCAAACATAGATTTTAAATCAGAAAATCAAGATGGCCAAGACCAATACAATGTAGAAGCCAATGGAAAAGAGATTCTCACAAAACCATTTACTTCAATCGAAGAATATTATGCTCCTTTCAGAGAAGCATTGAAGAGGGAATCTTCGTCTGTACTCGAGGAGATCAAAACTTCTAACGTACGAGGTCGTGGAGGTGCAGGATTCCCAATGGGATTGAAACTAGAGTTTTGTAGAAAAGCTAAAAGCGATACAAAATTTATCATTTGCAATGCTGACGAAGGTGATCCAGGTGCATACTCAGACAGATATCTCTTAGAACACAGACCTCATTCAGTTTTGTTTGGTATGCTTATCTCTGGTTTTGTGACACATGCAAGTTACGGAATCCTTTATATCAGAGCAGAGTACCCAGAATCAGCTGTCATAGTACAACAAGCCATAGATGACATCAGAGAAGCCGGATTGATCGGGACTAACATTGACGGAAGTGAATTCAATTTTGATTTTAAAATCATACAAGCTCAAGGCTCATACATATGTGGCGAAGAAACTGCATTAATCAACTCTATTGAAGGTCAAAGACCTGAAGTACGAGTACGACCTCCATTCCCAGCTGTGCAAGGCTTATTCAACAAGCCAACTGTAGTAAATAACGTAGAAACTTTGGCTACCGTACAGCACATCCTAGTGCAAGGTGGAGATTATTGGAAAAACATAGGAACAGACAAGTCTTCTGGAACCAAATTAGTAAGCTTA
>JBMYYN010000138.1:0-5972 GCA_049609445.1 Bacteroidia bacterium
AAAACTATACTCAACTGTATACGAATATGCGTCTCAACTCGGAGTAAAACTTTATGGAGGTTTGGAAGTAAAAGATTGGGTTTCGGGAAATACTGTAACGGTGACCACTTCTCAAGATTTAGAAATAAAAACAAAAAATCTAATCCTTTGCACAAATGCATTTACATCTAAAATCTCATCTCAAGAAGTAATCCCATGCCGTGGACAGGTCATTATTAGTAAGCCTCTAGATGTCCTTCCTTGTACCGGACCACACTTCTACGATAGTGGGTACTATTATTGGCGAAATATTGACAATAGAATACTGCTCGGGGGAGCACGAAACATAGATTTTGAAGGCGAGAACTCAAGTGATCTTCATACAAACGAAACAGTCATCTCAGAACTAAGACGGTTCATGAACGAAAATATATGTGGGCACGAAGTAGAAATAGAACATCAATGGAGCGGAATAATGGGTATGGGGTCTAATACAGAGAAAAAACCGATCGTAAAAGCGTTGGAATCAAATGTAATAGCTGCAGTGAGACTAGGAGGAATGGGAGTTGCACTTAGTGCTGATGTAGCAGAAGAAGTTCTCCATCTGACATAAAAAAACGCACCCTTTTGAGGTGCGTTTATTTCATTTTAAATCTATTCGATTTTATCCTTTTAGAATAGAACGAGCTATTACAATACGTTGTACCTCACTAGTTCCCTCATATATCTGCGTAATTTTCGCATCACGCATCAATCGCTCTACGTGGTATTCTTTTACGAATCCATATCCTCCATGTATTTGAACTGCTTCTGTAGTCACCCACATAGCTGTTTCTGAAGCATATAACTTAGCCATACTCGCTGCTTGAAGAAAATCTTCTCCGCTATCCTTAAGATATGCTGCTTTCATACAAAACAATCTAGCCGCTTCTATACGTGTAGCCATATCCGCTAACTTAAACTGAATTGCTTGATGATTCATAATCTCCGTCCCAAAAGCTTTTCTTTCTTTGGAGTATTGTAATGCACGCTCATACGCTCCACTTGCTATACCCAATGCTTGAGAAGCTATTCCTATACGCCCGCCACTCAATACCTGCATTGCGAATTTGAAGCCAAATCCATCTTCACCTATTCTATTTGCTTTAGGAACTTTCACGTCCTGAAACATAAGAGAATGAGTATCCGAACCTCTTATTCCAAGTTTATCTTCTTTTTTACCTACTGTGAAACCTTCCATATCAGCAGTCACTATGAGGCAGTTAATACCGCGATGCCCTTTTTCTACATCTGTTTGAGCCATTACAAGGAATGTGCTTCCAGTTCTACCATTGGTTATCCAATTTTTGGTACCATTAAGCAAATAGTGATCACCCATGTCAATTGCAGTAGTACGTTGACTTGTAGCATCACTACCAGCTTCCGGCTCACTTAGACAAAATCCACCATGAATCTGACCACTTGCTAGAGGTTTTAGGTATTTTTCTTTTTGTTCTTCTGTACCGTGCTTTTCAAGTCCCCAGCAAACCAATGAGTTATTTACACTCATCACTACACTCGCACTTGCATCAATTTTACTGATTTCCTCCATAGCCAGAACATAGCTCACCGTATCCATACCGCTACCACCCCACTTTGGGTCAACCATCATTCCTAGAAAACCAAGTTCACCGAGTTTTTTGATTTGCTCAGTTGGGAAACGTTGTTCATTGTCTCTTTCTATCACACCAGGTAGAAGTTCTGTCTCAGCAAAATCTCTTGCTGCCTGTTGGATCATTAAATGCTCTTCGGAAAGTTCAAAATTCATTGTATCGGTCTTGTAAAATGTGGTGCAAATGTACGATTTTTAGTTTCGTGCAGAAACCATACTAAGCTAGTTTAGAATAGTCACAAAAAACAAATGACCCAACACTATCCGACAAAAAACAGAAAAAAAACAGACCTCAAATGCTCACAACACCGATAGACATTACATTCTGCTAAAAATTAGAAAGTTGATAACCTCTGAATTACTTTTTACCGAAATTGTTCAAAAACCCCTTGTATTCAAGGTTTTTGCGTATAAATTGCACGTGTTATGAATAAAACAGATTTAATAAACGAAATCAGCAGTCAAGCTGGACTTACAAAAGAAAGTGCAAAAGCGGCTTTAGAAGCTACTATAGGTTCAATCCAAAATGCAGTACAACAAGGAGATAAAGTATCAATCCCAGGATTTGCTACTTGGTCAGCTTCTTATCGTGCTGGTAGAGAAGGAAGAAACCCAAGCACTGGAAAAACTATCCAAATTGCTGATAGAGTTGCAGTTAAGTTCAAAGCTGGAAAGACTTTTGCTGATGCTGTAAACAATGATAAGCTAAGAAAGAAACTTAAGTAATTCTTAAAACATCTTAAAAAATTAAAGGCTCTCAAGAAATTGAGGGCCTTTTTTTGTAAACATCCAATATCTTCGCTTTGATGTATTTGAAAAAAGGAGACTACGTAGCCATTGTATCACCTGCAAGGGCCATTGAGCCGGCGAAAGTGCAGCCAACAATCGATCTTCTTGAGAAAAACGGGCTTAAAGTTCTCATAGGCACACATATATTCGATGTCCAAGATCAAATGGCCGGGACGGATGAAGCTAAGGTACAAGACATTCAAAACTTTATAAATGACAAAAAGATTAGAGCCATCATTAGCACACGAGGTGGATATGGTTGTGTTAGGCTCATTGATCAACTAGACCTTAGTCCACTGGCTCAGCAAAAAAAATGGTTTGTTGGTTATAGTGATGTCACTGTTTTCCATTCTCATATTCATCAAAATTTCGGGACTCCTACACTTCACAGCACCATGCCCGTGAATATCTCATCAGAACCAAACACCGATGAAACTATAAGTAATCAAAGTATGATAGATGCTTTGTTTGGAAAGAACCTGACCTATTCTATCGATGACCATAAACTCAGTAAACCTGGAAATGCTGAAGGTGTACTTGTTGGAGGAAATCTAAGCATGCTGTATAGCTTATGTGGGTCATCTTCTGATATTTCTACAGAAGAAAAAATCTTATTTCTAGAAGATCTTGACGAGTACTTGTATCACATAGATAGAATGATGATGAACCTAAAACGAACTGGGAAACTGGACAAGTTAGCCGCTCTAGTTGTCGGTGGAATGAGCGACATGAATGACAACACTATTCCATTTGGTAAGACCGCAGAAGAAATTATTTTAGAACATACAAAGAGCTATGGGTATCCAATCTATTTTGGGCTAGATGCAGGTCATCAGCAACCAAACAATGCATTGCGTTTAGGAACGAAGGCTATATTAAAAGATAATCAGCTAATTTTGCCCGCATAACATGGCGATATACCAAGCAAGCAAGCAACTTACAAAGTTTATAATCAGCGGACTACTCGCGGTAGCAGTAGATTTTACAGTATATTTTGCCTTGTCTCAATACCTAGACCCTAGTCTGAGTAAAGCTATTAGTTTTTGCTCTGGAATGGTCGTGACCTACAATCTCAATAAATTTTGGACCTGGAAGCAACCAGAAAAAGACAATAAGCGATTGATGCTCTTTAGTTTATTATACATCGTAGCACTTCTTGTCAACGTTGGCACTAACAATTGGATGTTAAGCACTCTACCTAATCACACCTTTAATTTTGCATACGAAAATGAACTTGGAGAAATTCTTAAATCTATTGTAATAGGAGTGGATAAAATTGCCGCATTTGTTATAGCTACAGGAGCTAGTGTCACCATCACGTTTATCGGGCAGAAGTATTGGTTATTCAAACCAGAAAACGACTAATACGAAGGCCTGTTTAGAATGGTGTCATATATCACCGCTTGTCTAATATCTATTTCCGCCTCCACAACTTCCTCTTCTTTGAACTTTTCTCTTCTTATTTTTTCCTTGATATCTGCTATGTCTTCACCTGTATCTGCGTGATGTTCATACTCAGGTCTGAAATCATACTGATGGTCTACAATGTCGATTTTCTTCCTTTCATCTGCTAGAGATTGCCTCTGAACAGGAGCAGGTTTCGGAGAAGGTTTAGGTTTCTGCTCTCCAGATAATTCTCGTAAGATCTCTTCTAGTGAAGGAGTCTTTTTGGTAGTCTGTGGACGTGAAGCAGGCTTTTTTCTTTGTTTAGGCTTTTGTTCTTTAGATTTGCCCGAACCAACTAGCTTGTATAACAGCCACAAAGCAATCGGTATAAATTTGAATAAATCTTCCATCGGACCAAACGAAAGTAATGAAAAAAAAGCTTGTTATCAGTCTAGGCTCAAATTTGGGAAATAGATATGCTTATATACGTCAAGCTATCACCCATATTAACCGTGAGCTAGAAGGAATTTGCCAAGTAGCTCACTTCTATGAAACACCACCTTGGGGAGATGAAAATCAGGCTACGTTTATCAACACTGCAGCTAGTATAGAAACTTCCATTTCGCTTGAACAATGCTTGACTGTTTTACAAAATATCGAAAAACGAATGGGCCGAGTTAAAACCAAAAAATGGGGTCCTAGAAGTATTGATCTAGACATTCTATTTTATGGCAACGAGACTATAAAACTAAACCACCTTGAAGTGCCTCACAAACATCTTCACGAGAGATCATTTGTATTGGTTCCGCTATGTGATATACTGCCTGATTTTGTGCATCCGATCTTGAATCGCCCTATCGCTGACCTGTACTCTGAAATTGACAATGACACAACACGAATCTTTTAGGTCATGCATATAGATTGTATAGGAAGTATCTCGTATTGGGTTGAAATATCCAAAAAAGCGGATGTGGTATTATACTCAAATCATACATTCCAGAAACAATCATCTTTAAGTCAATTTGAGATTACGACAAGTAACGGAAGACTTAAGCTGAGCGTTCCAACAAAGAAAAGTACGAGAAAAGGAGCGTTGAAGGATGTAGAAATAGACTATACATCGAATTGGCAAATAGAACATTGGAGAAGCATAGAAAATGCATACTTAAAATCTCCTTTTTTTCTTTATTACGGTTACAAAATAGAAAGAGTATTCAAATCAAACCCAAGATACCTTTTAGACTTCAACATTAGCCTTTTCAATGAAATAGCAAAATGTATAAAGTTGTCTAAAGCTATAAATGAAGATTCTGAAACCTCACAATACTACAAAGAGATAGAAGTTTTAAATCATAAGACGTATCCGCAAGTATTTGACACGAAACAACCATTTGTGCCAAACCTATGTATTCTAGATCTTCTATTTAACTTAGGTCCAGAAACTTTAGAATTCCTATTGAACTCCTGAATAAGAACCCATTTTACTGAATTTCTTTATTCTAGCATTAACTAGTTTTTTAGGTGTTTGCTCTTTAAGCTCCTTGATTGTTTTCTTCAATTCACCCTTAAGTGTTTTGAACATAACTTCAGGATCATTGTGTGCACCCCCTAACGGTTCTGCAATCACACCATCAATTAACTTATTAGCCAACATTTTGTCAGAAGTAAGACTAAGTGCATCCGCTGCTTTTTCCTTAAAATCCCAGCTTCTCCAAAGTATCGAAGAGCAACTTTCTGGAGAAATAACAGAATACCACGTATTTTCCAACATGAAAACTCTATCACCCACTCCAATACCCAAGGCACCACCACTTGCTCCTTCACCGATTACCACACATATAATTGGCACCTTCAAAGTCGACATCACCATTAGATTCTTTGCTATTGCTTCACCTTGACCTCTTTCCTCAGCCTCAAGACCAGGGAATGCTCCAGGTGTGTCGATCAGACAAATAACTGGCATATCAAACTTTTCAGCCATTTTCATTAACCTCATCGCCTTTCTATATCCTTCAGGATTCGGCATACCAAAGTTTCTGAACTGACGCTCTTTAGTAGTTCTACCTTTTTGTTGACCTATGATCATAACATTCATATTGTCAATCTTGGCAATACCGCCAATCATAGCTTTATCATCACCAAAATTTCTATCACCATGAAGCTCTGT
>JBMYYN010000139.1:0-5953 GCA_049609445.1 Bacteroidia bacterium
TGAACTAAAAAACACACAACTTGAAGCTAAATCTCTGAGAGGTCAGATGAATCCTCACTTTATCTTCAATGTTTTAAACTCTATACAGAAGTCTATCCTAAAAGAGGATAAAGTTGCTGCCAACGAATTACTTGGAAAGTTTTCTAAGTTGATACGTTCGTCATTGAAATATTCGCGTTTAGAGTTTATTCAAATAGAAGAAGAGGTTGTTTTCCTAAAAAACTACATTTCCGTAGAGAACCAAAGGTTTCCAAACAGATTCACTTTTAAAATAGAAATAGACCCAGAACTAAAGGAAATTGGTGTGAAAATTCCACCTTTGATTATTCAACCATTGTGTGAGAATGCTATTAAGCATGCGTTCACAGAGAGAGGAGGTGAGCTTCTAGTTAGCATTCACCTAATGGACAACGACTCCTTAAAAGTGGTAGTTCAAGACAATGGGGTAGGTATAGACAACAGTCAGAAGATAAGAGATGATGAGTCACTTGGAATGAAAATAGTAAAAAGCAGATTGGAACTGTTCAAAGATCAAGGCTATGAGGCAAGTATGGAAGTTAGCTTTTTAGACAATAAAACTAAGACTGGAACCGTAGTAGAGCTAACCTTACCTTATAAATGAGAAAGATTAAAGCCGTTCATATCGACGATGAGTTAGATAGCATTGAAGTTTTAAGGCTATTAGTAGAACAAAACTGTCCTCATATAGAGCTTGTAGACTGTGCTCAAAATGCCATAGATGGTCTTGCTTTGATAAAAGAGGTTAAACCTCAATTGGTATTCTTGGATATAGAGATGTCTGGCGGTGATGGTTTTTCTCTGTTGAATGGTATAGAGAATCCAAATTTTCATACAATAATGGTCACAGGATATGAAAATTATGCGATTAAAGCGATAAGGTATTCCGCGTTAGATTATCTGTTAAAACCAATAGATGTTGAAGATTTGGTCCGTGCTGTAGATAAGCTGAATTTTGAAAAAATGACAGCAGATCCTAGATTAGCACATCTGGGTTCTCTTATAAAAAGTGATAGAATCATTGAGGATATATTAGTTCTTGCTAAATCAGGATATAGAAAACTAAAATTGTCAGAGATAACCTGCTTGATGTCTCAGGCTGGTGGAAACACTATTATTAGCTTGGTCTCTGGAGTTAAAGAATTTGTCGGCAAACCTCTAAGTCACTTTGAGAATTTACTTCCATCAGATTCTTTTTATAGAATCAATAGGTCACAGCTTGTGAACGTCGATATGGCGGAATCGTATAATTCTACTACAGGGGAAGTGGTACTAGGCCCCGATAAAAAAATGTACGTCTCAACCCGAAAACGAAGTCAGTTTAGAAGGTTATTCTTAAATCGATCTTAAATTTTTTTGACGTTCAGTAGGGAAAAGCTTACGTTCAGTTATATGTGACTTGCCAAAGTGATTGATTATCTGATGGTTTGGCTAGTTTTGTCTCAGTAAAATGATGCACTCTGTAAGAGGTATTGGTAGTTTCTTTTACTTAAGTGCTTCATTTACGATTTGACTATATAATCTAAAACTATGACAATTCTAGATTTAAAGGGCTGCTTTCAAGCAGTCCTTTTTGTTTTTAGGTTGTGTAGAATTTTGGTAAGCAATAACTAAGATTCGGCCCTAAATTCGCCAACGTGTCTACCGAACTTAAAATTCAACAGTTAACAGAAGAGTTAAAAAAGCATAATTACAATTATTATGTCTTGGCTAGTCCTACAATCTCTGACAGAGAGTTTGATATGAAACTAAAGGAGTTGGAGAAGTTGGAACAAGCATTTCCTCAATTTGCTAGTCCCAACAGTCCTACGAAGCAAGTAGGAGGTGGTCTAACCAAAAATTTTGAAACGGTGGAGCATAGTACTAGGATGCTTAGTCTTGGTAATACGTATAATAAAGAGGAGTTACTTGAGTTTGATGAGAGAGTTTCTAAGCTCACTGGAGGGAATCCATACCAGTTCACTGCAGAATTAAAATTTGATGGGTTTGCGATAGCCTTGAGATATCAATCAGGTAAACTTGTTCAGGCTATAACGAGAGGGGATGGAACCAAGGGGGATAATGTCACGGCAAATGTCATGACGATAAAGAATATCCCTCATCAACTGGTAGGAGATTACCCTGACCTTTTGGAAGTAAGAGGAGAAATTTTCATCAGGAAGGCTGCATTCCAAAGGATGAATGCTATGAGAGAATCAAAGGGTGAAGAATTATATAAGAATCCAAGAAATACTGCTGCAGGATCTATCAAACTTCAGGATAGTGCAGAAGTAGCAAGACGTCCATTAGACGGATTCTTATACCAAGTAGCGGAACATGGTAGAGAAGAGTTAGATCATTGGGAGAGTCTGAATAGGATGAAGAGTTACGGTCTCCCAGTGAATAATGATACACGATTGTGCACTGATATCGAAGAGGTCTGGAATTTTATTGAGCACTGGGATGCCGAGAGAAAGAATCTAGGATTTGAAATCGATGGAGTCGTGATAAAGGTGAATAGTCGCCTTCAACAACAAGAAATGGGCTTTACAAGCAAGTTTCCCAGATGGGCTATGTCATACAAGTTTGAGACTGAGCGTGCAGAATCAAGATTGTTGTCTATTAGTTATCAAGTAGGAAGGACAGGAGCCGTGACACCGGTGGCCAACCTGGAGCCAATGCAGCTACTTGGGACCACTGTGAAGAGAGCAAGTCTACACAATGCTGACTTCATAGCGGAACTGGATGTGCGTGTAGGTGATACGGTGTATGTAGAAAAAGGAGGAGAGATTATTCCTAAAATTGTAGAGGTTGATGTTTCTCATAGAGATGAAAAATCGGAAAGGACATCATTTACGGAGTCTTGTCCGGAGTGCGATACTAAGTTGGAAAGATCAGAAGGGGAAGCTGCCTACAGGTGCCCAAATGCAGATGGATGCCCACCTCAAATAAAAGGTAGAATTGAGCACTTTATCGGAAGAAAAGCAATGGATGTTGATAGCCTAGGAGAGGGTAAGATTGACGTACTCTATCAATATGGCTTATTAAAAAGAGCTGTAGATCTATACACCTTAACTTCTGAAAACTTAACGGGTCTAAGCAAGTCTGTAGAAAATGAAGAAACAGGAGATATTAGAGTAGTTAGCTTTAAAGAAAAAACGGTCCAAAATATATTAAATGGTATAGAGAAGTCAAAGGAACAACCATTCGAAAAAGTACTTTTTGCACTTGGTATAAGGTATGTTGGCGAAACTGTAGCAAAAAAACTAGCATCCCACTTTAAGAACATTGACAACCTTATGGCGGCATCTTTCGAAGAACTGAATGGTGTTAGTGAGATAGGCAATGTAATAGCTCAGAGTGTTATTGATTATTTTTCGATCGAGTCAAATTCCCAAGACATTGATTCGTTAAAGTCTGCCGGACTAAACTTTCAGATAATAGAAAAAGAACTTGCAAGCAACGTTTTAGATGGAGCGAAGATAGTTGTGAGTGGTGTCTTTACACTGTTTTCTAGAAACGAGCTCAAGAAGCTCATTGAGGATAATGGAGGAAAAAATGTAAGCTCAATTTCAAAATCAACTGACTTGCTTATCGCAGGAGATAAGATGGGACCGGCCAAGAAAGAAAAAGCAGAGAAACTGGGAGTGAAGATGATTTCGGAAGAGGAATTTGCGGAGATGATTGGATAACGACAATACTCCATTTTAGATGTTTTTCAAGTGTGGAACATTAATTGTATCTAATTCTAAAACTCTATATCTATGAAGAAGATTACATTATTTACTTACCTTATTTTTTCGTCCTACTTTTCTGTAGCCTAAGCACCAGCAGGATCCAACCGGCTAATTCTACCTGACAGCATTTCTGAACTAGAATTAGTTCATGGACTGTATTCATTAGGACATGTAGTTGAGTATACTAGTCCCTATGTGATTAGAACATCTTTCTCTGTAGAAGAATGCCATTCAGATTACACCGTAGATGTGAAAATTTTTATAAATAAAATTAAAAATGGATATAGTGTATCTGCAAGATACAAAGTGGGTGCAGGGGATCAAGAGTACGAAGCTCAAAAGGAAGGAGGGTTGAAGTCCTGGAGCAATTGTGCTTTCATAGAAATAGAACGATTTCAACGAATCTTCAATGTCGGATATTGGCATTGAGTACAAGTAATAAATAGGTTGTGCTTGTATTATGTATTAGCTAAGTGAATCTTTACCTTTGCAGCGTTGTCTTCATTTCAACACAATATCGGTAAAAGAATACTAGCAAGACACAAACAAGTTGGTAAATCGGAAAGTTTAAAGCCACTTTCAGAGGTTCGTACTATCGGAATCATTCATAAGATAGGTGAGCACACAAAAGAGCTTAATAATGTGGTTCACTACTTCGAATCTGTAGGTAAGCAAGTAATGACCATCGGTTTCATGGATCAAAAAGAACTTGGAGAGTATTCATCCAACTCGAAGGAGGTTTACATAACAAGAAAGGATTTGACTTTTTGGAAGTTGCCAAAGAAGGATGTTGTAAGTGAGTTCATTGCAAAGGAGTTTGATTATCTAATAAATCTAGATGTTAAAGATGAGCTTGTTCTTCAGTCGATATCTGGATATTCAAAAGCGAGAATCAGAGTAGGGAAGCATAGTGAAGAGTATTCGTTTTGCCACGACTTTATGGTCGGAGGAGATGTCAAGACAACAAAAGAATTGTTTAACGAAATAAGAAAGTATATCAAATAGTATGAGTCAATTTAGAGGACTAGGTGTAGCGATGGTGACACCATTCAACTCAGATGGAAGTTTAGATTTTGTAGGTTTAGAAAGGCTAACCAATCACCTTGTGGATGGTGGAGTAAATTATCTAGTGGTGATGGGAACTACTGGAGAAAATCCAACAATAAATGGTGAAGAACAACAAGCCATTTTAAAGAAAGTCGTAGAAGTAAATGCAAATAGACTGCCTATCGTATTTGGTATAGGAGGGAACAGTACTGAAGCGGTTGTATCTCGACTAAAAACAGAGGATCTTACAGGAGTAAGTGGAATTCTGAGTGTGAGTCCATATTACAATAAACCTAGCCAGGAAGGTATCTATCAGCACTATAAAGCTATAAATGACGCAACTCCACTACCTGTGATCATGTACAATGTGCCTGGTAGAACGGGTTCTACGGTGAGTGCTGAAACAACACTGCGAATTGCCCAATTGCCAAATATTGTTGCTACTAAGGAAGCTACAGGAAGTTTTGATATATGTATGGATATCGTTCAAGATTCACCAGAAGGTTTTGCAGTGGTGAGTGGAGAGGATGGGTATACACTTCCGTTCATTGCATCAGGAATGCAGGGTGTTATATCAGTGATAGCCAATGCTTACCCTAAGGAATTCAGCCAAATGGTAAACTACGCCTTAGACGGTGACTTTAAAAACGCGAAGCACCTCCATTACAAACTTTGGCCTGCTATTAAGGCTATCTTTATAGATGGGAATCCTGGAGGAGTAAAATACATACTTTCGAAACTGGGTGTTTGCCAAAATACTTTCAGACTGCCGGTAGTACCTGTAGATGACAGAACAGCAAAGGCATTGGATGAAGCCATACTGTGATAGTTAATCACCACAATACCATTCTTTGTCTTCAGAAGTATAGGTGCAAGAATGCCATCCATCTACTGAATACCATAAACTGAAGTGGTGTCCTTTTTTGGTATATCTAAGTCCATCAAAGGTATTCTTAGAATCTATTTCAATAATTGTTTCAGGAAGGGAATCCTGTTCCTCTATATAGGTTTCTAGCTCTATTACAAGTGCTTTTGCTTTCGCCTCATTATTCGACTGTTTTATAGATCTAATAGTGATGCCTATAAATCCTGCGGTTATGAAAACAGATAATAGTATTAAAAGAACCTTAGAATTATTCTTTTTTCGGATGAGGTCAAAGACCACAACTCCA
>JBMYYN010000140.1:0-5878 GCA_049609445.1 Bacteroidia bacterium
CCGACTGTTCACTTTTCTTTAACTTAAAGTCAAACTTACTTAACCTTGAAAACACAGATTTTATAGGTCCTTTAAATTTAGTAATCTTTTACTTTATTCCGGTTTTCGCTATTGTTTACTTCTTAGGAATTCGTCCAAAATCCTATGTGCAGATTCAATATGAAAGCAAAGCAAACATTTACCAAAGGTTCATAGTAATTAGCCTTTGCACACTTTTTGCTTCCGCATTACTTCTTTTAATCAAATAAGAAACTTGCACTTAGTCCAACTTACTGGCATTGAACATTGCCTCTTGGTAGACATTGTAGCATTCTGCCAATAGGGCCGCCATCTTAGATGCTCCTTCTTCGTCTTTACCAGCGTTGATTAAAAGGTAATCTTTTTTGGAAAACTCAGACATAATTATATCTGCTGTACAACTACAATACGTTTCACTTTCACTAGGGAATCGAACCGCACGACCTTTTACGTCTTCTAGGCAGCCACTGATCATCACCTCTCGATCTGTGTCTTCCCATGAGATATTGCCCGATCGCATATTCATAACTACCTTAACTAAGATCAAAATAGCAACGAGTGCCATCACGCCTATTGCCACGTATTTTTGCCAATTACTTGTCATACTTCCTCGCTGCAATACTCCAAAAATTATTCATTCTCCACAAATATTATTTTCTTTGAAGACAACAGCACATAGCATGACAGCAAAAGCAGAGACCATAGAAGAATACATCGATCAAGTACCCGAAAACCGCCAAGAAGCATTTGCAAAGCTTCGTCAGACTATACTAGACAATATTCCTGAGGGTTTTGAAGAATGTATGAACTATAAAATGCTCGGCTATGTCGTACCTAAAAGTATATATCCGGACGGATACCACTGCAACAAGGAACTCCCTCTTCCTTTTGCCAATCTCGCCTCACAAAAAAACTTCATTGGTTTTTATCATATGGGAGTTTATGCTGATCCTGAACTGTACAAGTGGTTCACCGAAGAATATGCAAAACGATGCAAGTACAAACTGGACATGGGAAAGAGCTGTGTTCGACTAAAAAAGATGAACGATATCCCATATGATCTCATCGGAGAATTGATGCAAAAAATCACCGTAGACAAGTGGATCGAAATGTACGAATCGCTGTACAAGAAATAGACCTATTTCTTCTTTCTCCATCTACGTATTGCCAAAAACACAAGCGTAGCTAAAATAAGTAAGGGCCATATAGATACAAAGGCAAGTCCTACACCGAGCAACATATCCCATCCTCGCACAAAACTCTTTGTTATTTTGTGTCCAAAACCATCATTATTCTCAGATTTCACAGAAAGCACTTTGTAGTACGTTATGTCCAAAGTCGACATGCTAACTTGATTTTTTATGTATTTAAGACGGCCTTCTACTCTTTCTATCTCTTCTCTGATTTCACCTATTTGTTTCTCCACTTCAAGCACTTCGGTAATCTTACCAGCTCTGCTCAATATCTGAATATACCTAGCCTCTATCTCTTTCTTGGTTTTTAGTCGTGCGGATAGATCATAAAATTCTTCGGTGACATCGCTTACCGTGATGCTTCTCTCATCAAATTCCTTGACTCCAACAGAAATGTCGGATAATAGCCGATCAAACTTAGCTGAAGGCACACGAATAGAGATATTCCTTCTGACCTGATAGGTGGATTTACTTTCGTTCTCATTACTAGCATACGCTCCATGAGCCCGAATGGCCCTTTGTATCACCTCTTCGGTAGCAGCCAAGTCATCTGACTCAAATGACACATCCCCTTTCTTGATCAACTTTAGATTTCGGAATACTGATTTATTCCCAATTGGCGGCATCGGTTTATTCGATTGAACAGTGTTTTCCATTACCATCAAGTCCTCGCTTACGTAGGATTGTTTAGCTGATGATTCACTCAAATCCATATCTGCAAAACTCATCTCATTTTTACCTTGCTCACATCCTACAAAAGCAAGCAGTCCTAGAATTACCATTATTTTCTTCATACCTATTTATACACTTAGACTACGAAAGGTAAAGGAGAATACTTCACATAAAATGTATATTTGGGCTAAACTGATTAAGCAATGGCATCTGTACGAGAAGATAATTTAAAAAAATATGAAGCAGCAATTGAACTTCATCCTCATATCCAAAGAAAAGGAAAGGCCAATCCATATACTTCCCATAATGGTCATATGTTTAGCTTTCTCGACAAAGAAGGAGTTTTGGGCATACGTTTAGACGAAGTAAGAAAACAGACATTCGAAGAGAAATACGACTCACCTCCATTCATACAACACAATTCTGTAATGAAAGGATATGTGACTATCCCTCAGGAAGTACTCGATGATACGCAGTTACTTCTGTCCTATCTAACCGCTGGATTGGAATACGTATCCTCTCTGAAACCGAAGCCAACCAAAAAGAAAAAGTAGCTTAGTACTTCTTACCATGTTTATGTTCACGCAGTGAATTGTATCGCACCTTGGCTTTAAGGTGCTCTTCTAGATCTACACCACGGTATCCTGCCAAATCCATTACTCTAATCAGAATGTCCGCCAGCTCATCTTCAAAAGTATTTTTAATACTCTCCTCAAACTTTGACTTAAACACCTCATTGTCAGTTTCCTGAACTATTTGTGAGAGTTCAGTTCGCGTATAGTGGTTTTTGCGATCAGCTTCTAATGCTTCACTAACCTCACTATGTATGAGTGCCAATACTTCTCCGATATTTCTTTCACCATCATAGAAGCCTTTAGATTTGGCCGTTTCATGTATTTCTGTGCTTAGCTTATTTATCATTTTCTCTTTCTAGAAATGCGACTAACTTATCTACAGCTCTTCCTCTGTGGCTCATACTGGATTTCTGCTCCATGGTCATTTCCGCAAACGTCGTTTCATATCCTTCAGGTTTAAATATGGGGTCATAACCAAAGCCTTCACTTCCACTTCTCGCTGTTGTGATATCTCCTTCGCAAACTCCCTCAAAAGTGTATTCTCTGCCCTTCCAAATCAATGCCACTACGGTCCTAAACCTTGCACGCCTATTATTCTCACCCTGAAGCCTGTCCAGGAGAAGAGTCATGTTATCTTCACTATTCTTCTGAGGACCACCATAGCGAGCAGAGTAGACCCCTGGCTCTCCATTTAGAGCCTCGACTTCTAGTCCGGTATCATCTGCAAAACAAGACTTTCCTGTTTTTTCAAAAACCTGTCTAACTTTCTGCAATGCGTTTGCATCCAACGTATCTCCAGTCTCCAGCAGTTCTTCTGGAAACTGAGCCGAATCCAATCCTTGAATATCAAATTCAGGCAATTTCGCTCTTATTTCAGCTATTTTATTTGCATTCTGAGAAGCAAAAATTAAATCCATTTTTAATCTAGCTTAACTCCGTGATAAGGACAGTAGTCCCACTTAGCGTTCATAACCTTATCATCCTCAGGGCACTTCTTGTCTTCCAAAAGCGATGATAAAGGCAGGCCTAAATCCAAATTAGTTCTATCATAAATAATCTCACCCCCTTCTTTGTATGGATTTATAATTGATTTCCCTTTGTCTGTAAACATCATCAACTCCATGCTCTCTCCCATTTTCCCTAATAGGTTAGAAAAAACCGGCTTTAGTATCGTGAGCATCATCTCTGCTTCTCCGTCAATATCTCCAGGCTTAAGCGGCGAAAATGAACGCCCTTCTTCATTTTTTACGATAGTATTTCCTCGAATCTCTTTGGATGATTTTGATTTCAACCCACCTAATGTGGTCACTTCTCCATCCAAAACTATCACCATCGTATACTCGTCTAAAGCCTCTACTATTTGATCAGCTACTTCTTCCGATACATCATCATTCTGAGCATAAATAGTTGCCCAAAACTCGGTAGGTAGCCACCATACCATTCTTACCTCTTGTTGTCCGCCTTTATCCAAATGATATTGAGTCTCTTGGATAAGGTCATTTAAGACCACATCACCCAAATCTTTTGGCTTACCAGATGTAAGTACGATGAGACAAGTAAAGAAAAACAAACCTCTATTAATTATTCTATTCATAGCTATATTATTCAGGTGTAAATTTAGGCAAAAATGAGAATATCTAAGTCTCACTATGGAGTAAAAATCAAATTTTTTTACCCATTTAAAATCCTCATCTTTGCTTGCAAATCGAACATAGTACTTCCATACTGAACACACCACTCGCTGAGAGAATACGACCAAAATCACTGGATGAAGTAGTCGGACAGCAGCACATAATAGGAAAGAACAAACCGCTCAGACGTGCTCTAGAAAGTGGTGTTATGTACTCCTGTATATTCTGGGGACCACCAGGTGTTGGCAAGACTACTTTAGCTCAGATTTTTTCTCATACGCTTAAGACTCCATTCTTTAAACTAAGTGCCATAAATGCAGGTGTCAAGGATGTAAGAGAAGTAATCGAAAAAGCCAAAAAGACTAAATTTTTAGGTAGCGGAGGAAGTGCTATTTTGTTCATAGACGAGATACATCGATTTAATAAAAGTCAGCAAGACGCCCTCCTCGGAGCAGTGGAGCAAGGCATCATTACACTGATCGGTGCTACTACCGAAAATCCAAGTTTTGAAGTCAATGCTGCACTCTTATCCAGGTGTGAAGTCTTTGTCCTGAAATCTCTAGAACTGGAAGATTTAAAAAATCTCGTTTTACAAGCATGTGAGCGAGACACTCTACTTGGGCAGAAAAAAATCAATATAAAAGAGTGGGAATCTCTCGTGAGAATAAGTGGCGGAGATGGACGCAAGCTTCTGAATGCCTTGGAGATTATTGTCAATTTCAAGGGTGGTAAGCAATTAACCATTTCTAACAAACTCGTAGAAGAAGCTGTCCAACAAAAGCTCGCCATGTTCGACAAAGGTGGAGAGCAACACTATGATATCATCTCGGCTTTTATTAAGTCCATAAGAGGGAGCGACCCCAATGCAGCGGTATACTATTTAGCGAGAATGATAGAAGGAGGCGAAGACCCTAAATTCATAGCTAGAAGACTTGTAATCTCCGCAAGCGAGGACATAGGAAATGCCAACCCAAATGCTCTTCTTTTGGCCAACAACTGTTTTGCTGCCGTGGCAACTGTAGGATATCCTGAGTGCCGAATTATTTTGTCTCAGACTACCATCTACTTGGCGACCAGTGCTAAAAGTAATGCTAGCTACAAAGCAATAGGTGAAGCACAAAAGCTTGTACGAGAAACTGGAGATCTCCCAATACCGTTGAGCCTAAGAAACGCTCCGACAAAACTTATGAGGGAGCTAGACTATGGTAAAGGATACAAGTACTCGCATGACTTCGCAAACAACTTTGCCGAGCAAGAATTTCTCCCTGAAAAAATCAAAGACACTAAGCTCTATGAGCCCGGACACAATGCCCAAGAGAATAAAATCCGAGAAAGGCTAAAAGCCCTCTGGAAAGACAAGTACGGGTATTAGGTCTTACTCCACAACCAACCTTAAATATGCCGTTTCATCCTCATATGAAATTCGGACTACATACAAACCTGCTGAAAGACGCTGGATATTCAATTCCGTCTTATCTTGAGATTGAATTTCTTTTTGCAATGCTACACTCCCATTTAGATCTATCACGTCTATAAATCCATGATTAATTCTCTTACCATATGAAATCGAAACACTTCCACTTGCTGGATTCGGATATAGCTCTATTTGACTCTCCGATAAACGGTATAATGAATTAACTTCTTTGAATAGAGAACGAGTAGGAAAATCTACAACAGCACCTTTCGATGCCTCTGCGTTCCAAGGGCAATTGTCATCTCGCACATATAGGTATATGGAATTGTCTCCAGAAATAGACCAAGTAGAATCATAACAGACATTTCCATAGAC
>JBMYYN010000141.1:0-5842 GCA_049609445.1 Bacteroidia bacterium
CAGAGATTACAAATCATTTGTAATGGCAGATATACCGGGAATCATAGAAGGTGCAAGTGATGGGAAAGGTCTTGGGCATAGATTTCTAAGACATATCGAACGAAACGCAGCTTTACTATTTATGATATCTGCAGATAGTGATGATATCAATGCAGAATATCAGATTCTCCTAAATGAGCTTGAAAAGTTCAATGAGGAGCTGATGTATAAAGATAGAATTCTAGCTATCACCAAGAGTGATATGATAGATGAAGAGCTCGAAAACGAAATGCGAAACGAAATAGATGTTGACTGCGATTATTTATTTATCTCAGCTGTTTCGGGGAAAAACATTCAAGAGTTAAAGGACAAGCTTTGGTTGATGATGCAAGATTAGTATTTTAGTACTATGAGACTTGCTGACAGGATTGTGTTTCTACTTCTTTTTGGTTTCTTGCTTTTTGTTGGTCTGAACAGACATTCAAGACACCCAAGGTTCGATTATCATTCGCAAATTTTTACAGACAAATCTGGATACCACGTTTATCTACCTGCATTTTTTTACTACGAAATGGATGCATGTAAAATGCCGGATAACATCGTTGAAAAAACAGGAAGAGGATTTAGGTTAGTGGATGATAAAGTAGTTACAAAATATCCTATAGGAGTTGCCCTAATGCATAGTCCATTTTTTGGAATAGCCGCTTTGTATGACCAAGTCTTTCAGGTAAAAGAAGAGCCTGGATACTCAGAGACCCATCACATCGCTCTAAACTGGAGCACCGCTTTATATACTACTTTAGGATTGTTGTTGGTTTGGCTGACGGCAGTCAAATTTTGGAGTGTAAGAAAATCTAGAACCTATCTGTTGGTTTGTCTACTGCTCTTTGTTTCTAACCTATTGTACTATGCCACGAGAGATGCTGGGATGTCTCATGCATTTTCGTTCTTTACATTTAGTGCTTTGCAGTATTTGTTTTACAGCCTACTTTCTCGCAAATCTGTAAATCTAATTCGGTGGTTTGCGTTCATATTTCTGTGTAGCTTGGTTATCGCTCTTAGACCGTTGAATGGTCTTTTTGTGCTTTTCCCCATGGTTTATTTCTTGTGGGTGCGATGGAGTGAATTGAGACAAGTAAAACTTGATATGACCAGGTTGCAACTGGCTCTTGGTGTCTTAGTTGGACTGTTGCCGATTCTGCTGCAAGTGGCTTACAATCTGTATGCATTTGGCGGCTTAAGAGCTCATGGGTATGCGGCTGAGACGTTTTCCAATGTAGCAAATTTAGATTTGATAACTTTTTGGTTTGCTCCCAATAATGGAGTTTTTATGTACATACCTATTTTGCTATTGGTGCCAATTTGGTGTTTTCGACAATCCGTAAAAGGGGAGTATGCTTCGTTGATATATATGGTGTGTTTTTTACTAATATCAATAACCTATGCCGCTTGGTGGTCCCCTACCTTGGGTTGTGGATTTGGTCATCGGGGGTTTACTGAGCACCTCGCATTCTTTGCTCTCCCTATGATCGGTGTTTTGAAAAATTTTAGTAAAATTCAGATAAATACCGCCTGGGTCCTCAGCGGACTTTTAGCTATTTTCCTATTTGTATGGCAGTGGAATTTTGACGGATGTTGGTACGGAGACAGCCCTTGGGATTGGGCAGAATTTATAAAGATGACAGGTTTTAGAAAATTGATTTAAGCATTTCCAATTTGGAAATAGGGATGCATTTTTCGTGAGTAAACTGAGAATGATCCTGTGCGTACCAATATGCGGTCCAACCGCTATTGATACTTCCTTTAATGTCTGCTTCTAGATTGTCTCCTACGTAGTGACTTGTTTTTAGTGAACTTCCAGCATTTTTTAATGCAGTTTCATAGACCAATGGGTGTGGCTTTTGCACTCCTACTTCTTCAGAGATTGTCAGTGTGTCAAAGTATTTGCCTAGGTCTGAATGCTTTAGTTTTCTCCTTTGTGTTTCGGCGAAACCATTCGTGATAAGATGTAAGTCATATTTGCCGGCTAAGTAGTCTAGGGTTTCTCTTGCTCCAGGAATTAAGATTGTTTTAGTTGGGCAAATTTCGAGATACTTCTCCCATATGTTTTCTGGAATATCTTCTTCGTACACATCCATTGCTCTAAATGCATCCTCGAACCGTTTCGTTCTCAAAACCTCCTTAGTTACTTTGTTTTGGCGATACAGTTTCCATAGGTCATCGTTTGCTTTTGTGTAAAGCTCTACGAAATCATCCTCGCTCTTTGGAGACAAGTACCGAATCTGATAGAGGTGATAAAGCTCACGAAGAGTTTCATTGGCATTTGCTTCAAAGTCCCAAATCGTATGGTCAAGGTCGAAGAATATGTTTTTTGGCATAGATCATATTTTATTTAACACAAAGGTCTTAAGGCGTTCGTAGTTAGGTTTGTTTTTAGTTTATTTATCACTTATCAACTTACTTGTAGAGCTAGGGTATTTATGAATCACAATTTCGTTCCAAAACTCAAATCCCCGGCATCTCCAAGACCAGGGACGATGTATCCATTTTGGTCCAATTTTTCGTCTATGACGCCAATCCAAAGATCAGCATCAGGGATGTTGGAAGTCACATAGTCTACTCCTTGTTGGCTGCCAATCACACTTACAAGATATACTTTTGAGGGTTTGCCCTTTTCCATAAAAGCGTTGTAGGTCTGCACTAAGCTTTGCCCTGTCGCAAGCATTGGGTCACATATAATAAGAATTCTGTCCGTGATGTCTGGTGTAGCTACATATTCCAATACGATCTCAAATTCCGTCTCAGATGTATGTTTTCTATAAGCGGATATGTAGGCCAAGTCAGCTTGGTCAAACATGTCATTTAAGCCTCTTTGCAGAGGTAGTCCAGCTCTGAGAATTGTAGCAATCACAGGCTGTTGTTTCATCTTTTTTACCTTGGCTACTCCCAGAGGCGTAGTAGTGAAATGAATCTCACTTTCCATTGTTTTACTTATTTCATAAGCTGCTATTTGACCTACTCTTTCAATGTTTTTTCGAAATCGTGACCTATCCTGTTGGATCTCTTTGTCCCTCAATTCTCTTAAAAACTCACTAACGACTGAAAACTCTTTGGAAAGTATATGTACCACGTGACGAAAATAACACTCAATAATTCTATTTTTCAATTCATCAAACCTTAAATTTGGACAATGGATTTTAAGGACCCTTTTGTAGTGCAACTTATCGAATTGGCGATTGCCGAGGATATTGGAGATGGAGATCATAGTAGTCTAGGATCTATTCCTGAAGGAACGCAAGGTCAGGCAAGATTACTTGTAAAAGATGACGGTGTTTTATGCGGGATGCATCTAGCTCGTCATATAATGTCTCGAATAGACGATACAGTTGAGTTTACTGAGCTTATTGCCGAAGGGTCACATGTCAAGTTTGGAGATATAGCTTTTACAGTAAAGGGAAGCGTTCATAGTATACTACAAGCAGAACGATTGATGCTCAATTTCATGCAGCGTATGAGTGGTGTAGCCACGGTGACTAACAATTTGGTTAAGAAAATTGAAGGAACTAATGCTAAGCTTCTAGATACTCGAAAAACAACTCCTGGCCTTCGTACTTTTGAGAAATATGCTGTGAAAGTTGGGGGTGGGGTTAATCATCGATTTGCACTATGGGATATGGTGATGCTCAAGGATAATCACAATGATTACGCTGGTGGAATAACAGACGGAGTCACTAGAACAAAAGAATATCTAAACTCTAAAGGTAAAGACATAAAGATAGAAGTAGAGACTAGAAATCTAAAGGAGGTTCAAGAAGCCTTGGATACCGGTCTAGTGGACAGGATAATGTTTGATAATTTCTCTCCTGAGCTAATGGTAGATGCAGTGAAACTTGTAGATGGCAAAACAGAAACAGAAGCCAGCGGAGGTATTACAGGAGAGACCATCAGAAGCTATGCCGAAACAGGTGTAGATTATATATCAGTAGGAGCATTAACGCACTCAGTGAAGAGTCTAGACTTGAGTCTTAAGGAGTTTTGAGACTGTAGATGTTAGACGTTGAGACTATAGATTTTAGATGTTGTGATGTTAGATGATTAGCAAACGAGTATTACATCTCATCTCTCTATTCTTATCTCTCCAATAACTTCTCGGTCACACCTTCAACATATACTTCGTGTACGCCATCAAAGTTGACCAATCCCATGTTAAGTTGACTGCTTTCTACGGCATCATAAAATTCTTTGACAGAAGCTTCTGTTCTATAAGGGTCATTGACACCGCTGAAGTAGGTCATTTTTATTGGGTCAAAAATGTCTTTCTTGATTTGTAAATCAACATCAGGAGGCACTAATCCACTACATATCATAAACTTGCTTGGCGAGACACCTCCTTCTGCTATCCATCTGAATGCAGTAGCAACTCCCTGGCTGAATCCAAGTATATGTATGTCTTCCCAATGTTGTTCTTTCGAAACTGAAGAATGCATCTCATTAAGATAGGAAAGATAGTTTTGGATGTCATCTTCTCTGTTTTCTTTAGTCATCCAGCTAGCACCTACTCTTCCGCTTGTACCTTCGAGGTAAAATCGATGTAAACCTTCTGGAGCTATGATGGTATAACCGTGATCCGTTAGATGACGAAATTTACGAATGAAAAATCGAGCCAACTGACCATAACCATGAAGCACATAAAGTAGCTTTTTCCCGCTCCCTTCGCGGTAGATAGTAGCTTTTTGAGAGAATGAAAGTTGCTGTTCCAAAACTGAATGCGAATGTATGACTGTGTGGTCGGATTAGGTGTGTTAAATATTTAATCTTGGATATTGTACCATGTATTAGCCGAACTATTTACTTTGCAAATGATGAACACGATTTCTCTCATAGTAGCTAGAGCTCAAGATAATGCCATAGGAAAGGATAATGACTTGTTATGGAAGATCAGAGACGATCTGAGACTATTCAAGAAGACAACTGCTGGACATGTGGTGATACATGGAAGAAAGAGTTTTGAGAGTATAGGTTTCCCACTTCCAAATCGTACCAATATCATCATCACACGAAACAAGGAGTACAACGCCGAAGGAGCATTTGTGACTAATTCGTTGGAAGAGGCCATTCAGCTAGCACATAAACTAGAGCAAAATGGAGAAGTGTTTATACTTGGTGGAGCGGAGATCTATAGACAGTCACTCGATTTAGTACAACGAATGTACTTGAGTGAGGTAGAAGCTAGCTTTCCAGAAGCAGATGCCCACTTTCCTCAACCCAATTTTGATGGATGGGAGAAAAAGAGCTGTACAAGTTATCTTAAAAGTGAGGTTAATGAATTCGCTTTTGACTTTTGTGTGTGGGAGAGAGGTTAATATAGTCTCACTCCTGGTTTAGGGTCCTTGAGGTCTATCCAGAATATATGGATAGCTTCATCTACATCGGATAGTCCATTTTTGTTTTGATCCAATCGTGCTCGCACATGTAAATGGTCGTTCTGATTGTCGTAATCTGATCCCATCACGCTATAATCGAGTGGCACAAGTGGAGTTTTATTCTCTCCGTTTATGTCAAACCAATAAAACCTGCGTAGATCCTTATGATTTATTAGACTATCATTATTGGTGTCCTCATCATATACAGATGCCATGTAATAGTTTCTTATGACAGGTTTCATGTCTATAGAGTCAGGTGATGTGCCAGGGTAATATAGATTATTGATGAGCACCGGCTTCTCAAACAAAGTGTTCCTTGAATTCAGTTTTCTATTGTAGTGAGCAGCATTGAGCATATTATATCCATATGTAGCAGCTATACCTGGGAGATAATTGCTTCTGAAACTTTCGCCTTCATCATTATAGTAATATCTGTATCT
>JBMYYN010000142.1:0-5832 GCA_049609445.1 Bacteroidia bacterium
TCGTTTATTTTATTTCTTAGTACCTTAGGGTTTTCTCAGATCAGTGTAAAAGAAACTTCTCCAAAAGTGCATTTTGGGAACCTTAAACATCCGGGACCGTATGACAGAAGCGAAATCTTGCTGCAAGACAGGTTGACAATGTCAAATTCTGGAACAGAGACATATTCTATTTTGAGCTTCAGTCTTACCATTTCTCCTACCAAGGGTCTGAAGTCAACTTATGAGATAAGTGATGCTAAAATTCCGGCTAAAGTGCAAGGATCTCTTAACCAAATTATCTCTGGTGATACCGTACTTATTAGCGATATCAAAATAGTTAAAAACGAAGATTTTGTACATCCAATTTCGATTGAGGAGTTTTCTCTACTTGTAGCCACCATTATAGACGAAAACGACCCTTACAATAATGACGACCATACCAACTGGAAAAAAGACCCTTATGATAATGGCACGGAAGTGACCCTAGGACTATTGGACCTAAAAACTGCCACTCTAGAAGATATAAAATCACAAACTGAACTCCTGTGTGATACTAGTTCAAATGCGGCCAATTATATCATCACATCATTCAAGATGATCGCAGCACCTAAAAAAGGTATTCCTAGTATGGCTACTTCGGCATCAAATAAGTTAACTGACTCAATGATTCGTATGCTTCAACCATTGAATTCCGGAGATGTATTACTATTTGAAGGAATCAAAGCATATATTAAAGTCAATGGGACAATACATAAGGCTAATCTACCTCCACTGCTTATCACATTACCCTAAATTCAGATAGCAAATAATTCGGGTTAAATATTATTTTTGCCAAGCTAAAAAATCAAGCAAATGGCAAGACAATTACAAATACGTGAGGCACTTCGTGAAGCAATGAGCGAGGAAATGAGAAAAGATCCAAGTATCCTACTTATGGGAGAGGAAGTTGCTGAATACAATGGAGCTTATAAAGTGAGTCAAGGAATGCTTGACGAATTTGGAGAGAAACGTGTGATTGACACTCCTATTGCTGAACTAGGATTTGCTGGAATCGCCACCGGTGCTGCTACCAATGGATTGAAGCCTATAGTAGAGTTTATGACATTCAACTTTAGCCTTGTGGCTATAGACCAAGTGATAAACGCTGCAGCTAAGATGAACAGCATGAGTGGTGGTCAATTCACTTGCCCAATGGTGTTTAGAGGACCTACTGGTAGTGCAGGACAACTAGGTGCTCAGCACTCTCAAGCATTTGAAAACTGGTATGCTAACTGCCCCGGTTTGAAAGTAGCTGTCCTATCAAATGCATACAATGCAAAAGGTTTGCTAAAGTCTGCTATCATCGATCCAGATCCAGTTATCTTTATGGAAAGTGAGCAGATGTATGGACTGAAACACGATGTACCTGAGGAAGAATACTACATTCCATTAGGTCAAGCGAATATTCAAAAAACGGGTTCGGATGTTACTCTTGTTTCATTTGGAAAAATGATGCGTGTCGCAGAACAAGCTGTAGAAGAATTAGGCAAAAACGGAATAGACGTAGAGCTGATCGACCTTCAAAGCGTTAGACCAATCGACTACGATACCGTGGCTACTAGTATCCGCAAAACGAATAGATGTGTAGTGCTAGAAGAAGCTTGGCCACTTGCTTCTATCTCTTCAGAAATAAGTTACATGATGAGTCAGATGGTATTTGATCATTTAGATGCACCGATCAAGCGTGTGACTACAAGAGATACTCCGCTTCCATATGCAGCTACATTAGTAGAAGCTTGGTTACCAAACGTACAACGTGTGGTAGAAGCAGTAAATGCAGTAATGTACAGGTAGTCAGAAAGCTATTCTGTTATTGCAAGAATAACAGTCACATTAATTCTGAATTTGATTAACTTCGTAAAAGAACAATGCGAAGATCTTTTGGACTTTTAATCTTATCCCTAGGCCTCGGTCTATTATATTTCATATATACTCCTCAAACCATTAGTGGCAAAGCTATCCCGCCACTAGGCAAACTTTTGAATCCATATTCTGGAGCTTGGCAAAATGCCGAGGATTCAACTGATTATAGTGACTTCAACTTAAACTCTGAATATGTCTCGGAAGAAGTAAAAATAATCTTTGACGACAGAATGGTGCCTCACATATATGCTCAAAACATCGAAGATGCGATGTTTGCTCAGGGTTATGTAGAAGCATATCATCGCTTATTTCAGATGGACATATCTACTCGATCTCCTGACGGAAGATTGTCTGAAATCCTCGGAAAAAATCTGCTCGATTATGATAAAAAACAAAGAAGACTTGGACTTGGATACGCTGCAGATAACGCGTTAGAGGGATGGAGTAAGTTTCCTGATAAGATTCAACATGTAAACAACTATACTGCAGGTGTAAATCATTTCATCTCTAATCTATCTCCTAAAGACTATCCAATCGAGTATAAACTTCTAGACTTTTCTCCCTCTGAATGGACCAACCGTCACTGTGCTTTACTCCTAAAAGCAATGACTCAAACCCTGGTAGGCTATGAGGAAGACATAGAAATGAGTAACGCACTTAATCATTTTGGTCAAGAAGACTATGACATAATATATCCGGATAGAAATCCCAAAGACATCCCAGTTGACAATACACAGTATAGCAAGGAAATCCTATCTTCTACAGAAAACAATAACTCAATATCAACTAGTCTAAACTTACCTTCTATCAACAGACAGCGTTCTCCCGATGGAGTAGGTAGCAATAACTGGGCTATTTCAGGCAGAAAAAGTGCAACAGGAAGACCAATACTGGCAAACGATCCACACTTAGGTTTAAGCTTGCCATCTGTTTGGTACGAGATAGCTATTACCACTCCAGACTTTTCTGCACAAGGAGTAACTCTACTGGGAATGCCAGGTATAATGATAGGTTTCAATGAAAATATAGCCTGGGGAGAAACGAATGTTGGTCATGATATGATGGATTACCATCTAATCAAATGGTCAGACGACACTAAGACTAAATACTATCTAGATAGTAGTATCGTAGACGCACGATTAAAAATCGAAACATACAATGTGAAAGGCATTGGGCCAATTACAGACACCGTAAGATACACTCACTGGGGCCCAGTAGTGGATGATTCTACTGATCTTGCCTTGAGATGGATAGCTCATGATCCTTCACCTACTCCTGAGTTTATGGCATTTATAAATGGAATGACTTGCGACAATTATGACGACTACCTCTTGGCTACAGCCGCATTTAATGCTCCTGCACAGAACTTTATATATGCCGATAATAAAGATGATATCGGTATCCGAATAAACGGTCAAATACCTATAAAATCATATAGACAAGGAGTGACTATAAGTGGAGGATCATCCACTTCGGATGGATGGCAAGGTTTTCTACCAAGAGAACTGAACCCGCAGGAGAGAAATCCTGAAAAAGGATATGTTTCTAGCTGCAATCAGTATAGTGCCAATGAGTCTTACCCTTTTTATTACAACGGGAACTTCGAGCCATATCGTGGTAGAATGGCAAATAGACTTCTAATTAATAACGACTCTTTTTCTATTCTGGATTTTAAGAAAATGCAAAACAGTACATATAGTATTCTCGCAGAAGAAGCTTTAGCTGTGATGCTCCCTCTTATAGACTCTGCCGGTCAAAATCATCCACAATTTAAACAACTCTCTAATTGGGATTTCTATTATCATCCTTCATCTACAGTTGCAGTTCGATTTGATACATGGTTCAATCGATTGCACGAAATACTGTGGGACGAGGTGTATGTAGATGGAAAGAATAAAAACCTCCCTCCTCCCGACAAATGGGTTACGGTCAATTTGATAGAATCTGAAAAAGAAAATAAGTTCTATGATGTGACTTCTACAAGAAAAAAAGAGAGCTTGAGTGACATTGTCAATCTGTCTTATAGAGAAATGCTGGACTCAGGTTCTATCAGATTAAGCAATGCTAAAAATGCTCAAATACTTCACCTCACGAGGCTACCTGCATTTTCAGAAATGTCACTTGCCCTAGGAGGAAATAAACAAACTCTGAACGCCATGCAACAGACATTTGGCCCAAGTTGGAGGATGATCGTAGCTTTAGGAGATACTCCTGAAGCACATGTCATCTACCCAGGAGGACAAAGTGGAAATCCCGCTAGTCCTTACTACAAAAATCGAATTAAAACATGGGCTAGAGGAGAATACGATAAAGTATCTCTAGCCACAGACGATTCTGAAATATCAAATTCACTTTTTAGCATTACCATTTCCAATGAAAAATAGTTTAGCCTTCTTAGTATTATTTGCAGCCACCATACTATTGTCATTGATTCTTCCTTGGTGGATTATTGCTCCGATGTCCTTCGCATATTCTTACTTCCTTAAGCCTTCTGCAGTTATAGGTTTCTTCGTACCATTTGCAGCTATATTTTTAGCTTGGTTTCTAAGCATCCACTTTGTGGATAATGGAATTGTAGCAGACCTTATGGGAAAGCTATTTCAAGTTGGATCTAGTCTTACACCCGTTATAGCATCAATGTTAGGTGCGATAGTCGCTGGTCTTTTTGGCTGGTCAGGATCTTTGCTAAGAGAACAAAAGAAATCTGCTATTTCATAAGTCTAAGAGCTTCTTTTTCACTTAAGGGTTGTAACTGGACTCTCTGTACAAAATCACGAACCCATTCCGGATTGAATCGCGAGTATTGTCTGAGGGACCACCCTATGGCCTTACGGATAAAAAACTCTTTATCTTCTGTGTAAGGTACAATACAACTTTCCAATAAGTCTTTGTCCACGTCTGTCTTATACTTCAATTGGAATATAATGGACGCCCTGACCAACCACATATTCTCACTCTGATTCCAATTCGATATGATTTCCGTTTTACCTTCTGGCCATTTTTTGAAGTATTCTCCTACGACACTACTTGCTAAAAAATCAACAGTATCCCACCAACTATTGGTCGTTATGAACCATTCGATATCCTCGATGTGATGTTCCTTCCATTGTTTCTTGCACTTAAACAAGAGCTCTTGTCCAACATAGTGAAATTCACGTTGTGGTTGGCTGAATAATAGTTTTGCTACCTCTATAGGGGTTTCAGGCATTCCGTATTCCACTATGACTTCCTTAAAGATTTGTCTACGTACAGGACTAGAAATCCCAAAGTACTCAAACTGACCACGCATGTAATCCTTCATTTTTGAGGCAGATACGAGGTTCTGTTTTTCTTCAAAAGCTGAAAGAAACGCTTTTAATAAATTCATACTGTGGTAATTCTAAAATCATCCATGAGTTTACCAAAAGTAATAAAATGAATAGAATTGTAAGATGATATTCGAATCTACTTCGATGGCGGATTTACCGTAGCTCTAACACTAAATACGTGTGAATACTGAGCCGTGCTTTGATCCCCTATATCCGTAAGTGCATAGTCAATCATCAGTTTCTTTAGCTTAATACCTAATCCCAAATTTGGCTGAAAGGTCCATTGCTGAACGTATTCTTCATCTTTCACCTGCTGAAAGTTTCCGATTCCACCTCTGAGGTAGATTATGTTTTTATAACCTGCCTCTAATCCTAAGTGTGGATCTACGCTAATTACGTCTGTACGTAGAAGAGTGTTTCTTTTACCGTCAGTATTAATGTCAAAATTCAATTCGGTAAGCAAGCTATAATCTGATTCAAACTCTACCTTTTTCGCTACCCCTAATAAGAACTTAGGAAGAGTAAGTTCTAGAGAATTTACAGGTATCTCATTTCCTGTTTGCACAAATATTTGCTCTTCAGCCTCTGTGAAGTTGTACTTCCAAGCATTTTTTCAAGATGAGCTGCCAATTCTTGGATTGTT
>JBMYYN010000143.1:0-5818 GCA_049609445.1 Bacteroidia bacterium
TGCTTTTAGCGTTTCTCTCACGCCTTCAACCCCGATATTGTGACCAAACAAGCGATCTTCGCCCTGCTGTTGCGCCCAGCGGCCATTCCCATCCATTATGATAGCAATGTGCTTTGGCAATCGTTTAGGGTCTATTTTTTCTTTGGTCATTATTATCTTTTCTAAAATCTAAAAAGGGCAAAGTATAGGTGTAAATCTATATGTGATAGTAAATGCAGTTTGGAAATACCAGTCCTTCAAATTTGGGTCACCTCTCATATCTCCTTGACTTGCTCTTGGCAATCCGTCATCCGTCTTTTCCCAAGAACGATCTGCTAGTCGGTGAAAAGTAGTACCATCATCGGTATAAATCTGTGGGTAAACAGAACTTACATCATCCAAATGATCAGTAAATGTATACCGCCAACCAGCTTCAAGTCCTACAACCAAGTTACGCCCAACAGCCTGCTTAAACCCTCCACCAAATGGAACGCTAATTTGCATTAGTCTATACTTTACATTTTCTGTCTGCGCGGACCTCAAGTCATACCATTTATCATTGAGTAATGCCTCAGGTTTGTGCACAAACCCAGCTATACCTCCTAACACATAAAACGTGTTTCGTCCATGTACTGAATTATTACTAAATGGCTGAAAATTGAATTCCATAATATTAGAAACCTCAAAAATTCTATTTCTAAAACTTAGGTTTCTAAACTCGTATTCACTAAAGTTACTATCCGCTCCACTTATCTTCATATATGAAAGTGTAGGACGCATACTCCAATGTTCATTTATGTTGTATTTAAAAAAAAGTCCACCTGAAAAATTGGACTCTTTAGGGACCACATTGTAAGCCAAATCTCCGTGGTAATTTGAAGCACCTAACATAGCTCCGAGCTCATATTTTTGAGCTTTTGCTTGAAGAGCCGTTACTCCAAAGAGCACCAATATGCAAGTCAGTCTTAACACGAATTTGTTCTGTTTGAATATACTACGCAAAACTTTTGCTTATGTTACCTTTACTTTATAAAAGGTTATAAATTATGCCTATTTAAATCCTAAAAAGTAGGGCAAATTGCTCTATTGCCATAGATGCGGTAAGTCAGAGACAAACCAAAGATTCCATACAAATCATTTTTGTCAGCATCACCTCTTGGAGAGTTTTCTATCAATGCAGGATCAAACTGTGGAGACCTAACAGACATAGCTGCTGACATAGCCCCATACTGAGCTTGAAGTCTTGTAGGGTCAACATACGAACCACTTACATCATCCAAATAATCTGTAAACGTAATTCTCGCACCATACTCTATTCCTACGGTCCACTTATGATTCATTTTAAACTTAAATCCTGCTCCTACCGGAATCGCCATTTGAGTAAGGGCATAACGTTCTCTATCATTAAACTCAGTAGTTTCTTGCCCCTCAGTAGCAAGTGGTTGCAATTCCACTTCCTCTCCATCTCTGCTATTTAGGTCTAAGTAGCTAGCTCCTAGGTATGCTGCTAAATCAGTAGATGCATCAAAGTTAAAAACGGCTTTAGGGTTATACTTAAAAACACTTACTCCAATAAATGCATATGGACTAACTCCAGACTTCTGACGTGTATCCATTCTATTAAAATTGAATTCTGCAGCACCTGTAAAGTCCCATAATGAAGAAGTAAAATTTAGATTTCTTCTCGTCTCATCGTTCTGATCTTCATACCATGCATCATCTCCTTCTATCCCACCATACTGAGCACTAAGTCTAAACGTAACGAGTTCTCTTGGAGTGTATCGAGTGATGATTCCAAAGTTTCCCTTTAGACCTTTGGTTTCCATGAACTTATTATTTGTAAGTTCACCAGAGTAATGAGAGAACCCTCCCATAACACCAAACTCCAAAGAACTGGCTTTAAACCATCTCTGTGCATGACTTTCATTTACACTAAAACCAAGTACAAGTAATACTCCTAAAAGAGCCTTTATATATTTTCTAACCATTGTTTTTAATCCCAATTTACCTATAGTCGACACTATATCATGCAAAGGTAGTAATTATTAACGATATGGTCTTGGGATTTATTTCAAACCTTGTAATCACACTAAGGTATAAAACTCGGTTTTTTCATGGGTGTGAATTCGAATCACACCTGCACTTATTAAATTAACCAATATTTTAGATGCTCTCCATTTGGATATATTCACCTTTTTTCGAAACTCCTGCAAGGTTACTCTTTCGTTTTCTTCAAGATACTTGAGTAGAGCTTCTTCATTCTTTCCATACTTTATCATCGTACCTTTATTGCTCGCCTGACGTCTCAGGACATCCACAGTTACCTTACTGGCTAGCAGACTTTTATCACGACTTCTCACATACACCCACCATTTGTCATCATCCCCTTTGGCATAGTATGGTTTATCTATTCCTTCTGGAATGATGCATTCCAAAATGACCTTTCCCCCGATCTCATGTTCTTTGGTTTCGATGGGTATTTCAGGTTTGCTGTAGAACGCAGCTGCAAGCTCAAGCATATACTTCTCATCCTCTGTACGTATGCCTGCAATGGTGCGATTATCTCTTACTCCGACCAACAGTGTACCACCCTTATGATTGGCAAAACTCACCATGGTCTTCGCTATTTTGATAGCACTACTTATTTCCTGCTTATAATCAAGCTGATCTCCTTCTCCTTGTCTAAGATATTTTCTAATTTGCTGATTCACTTATAGTCTTTTCCCAAGCATCTCATCTACTAAAGAATTGTACTCTTCTACTATCTCAACAACTATCTCTGCTGCGGGTTTTATTTCATTGATATATCCACTTATTTGACCAATTTCCAATTCCCCTTCATCCAAATCACCTTCAAACATTCCTTTTTTTGCTCGAGCCCTTCCTAAAAGTTGAATAAGTTCTTCCTTAGTAGCTCCCTGCAACTCTGCTGTAGCTACTTGCTCCCAAAATTTATTCTTTATTAGTCTTACAGGTGTTAGCTGTTTGAGACTTAACTGAGTAGCCCCATCTTGTGCTTCGACAATAGCATTTTTGAAATTATCGTGTGCGGATGATTCTACACTTGTCACAAACCTGCTGCCTATCTGAACCGCCTCAGCTCCTAGTGCCAACGCAGCCATCATAGTACGACCTGTACCGATACCTCCAGCCGCTATCACTGGTATTTTTACTGCTGATGTTATCTGCGGTATCAGTACTAGTGTGGTAGTTTCTTCTCTCCCATTGTGTCCACCTGCCTCAAACCCTTCTGCCACAATTGCATCTACACCACTTGCTTCAGCTTTTAATGCAAACTTCATGTTACTTACAACATGAACCACCTTTATACCTTCATTTTTTAAAGTTTCTGTCCACTTTGCCGGGTTTCCAGCAGATGTAAATACGATAGGTACTTCTTCGTCAATAATGGTCTTAATATGTTTATCTATATCAGGATATAGCAAAGGAAGGTTTACCGCAAAAGGCTTGTCAGTTGCTACCTTACATTTCTGAATATGCTCTTTCAAAATATCAGGATACATACTTCCTGCTCCGATGATTCCTAATCCTCCCGCATTACTTACAGCACTAGCAAGTTCCCAGCCGCTACACCATATCATTCCTGCTTGTATTATTGGATATTTAATATCAAATAATGTAGTAATTCGATTTTGCATAGGGCGAAGTTAAGGGCTTTTGACAAAAAGATAAGTGCATTTGACATACTGATATACTAACCTTGTACCCACCTATCGTTTATCAAGCATACTTCTCCATGAGTCGAATTCAATTCTATACATTTTCTATCCTAGTCGCATTTGTATTTGCGTGCAAGTCTTCTTCGGACACAAACCAATCAATCTCAATTGTTTCATATGAGAATGACATAAAACCCATTATGGATAATCATTGCACCACTTGTCATTTTGGCAAAAGTCCCTCAGCTGGATTCGCTTTGAGTTCCTATGATGAAGTACGATTACAAACTGAAAAAGGAAGTCTTCTGAAAAGAATAAATGACAATTTACATCCGATGCCTCAGAGCGGATTAATGGCTAAATCATTACGAAAAACAATTGCCAAATGGGCAGATCAAGGGTATCCAAAATTAGAATCAAAAGCTGAGAAATCGCTTGAAGAATATAGCTTCACTCCACCACCCATTTTACCAATAAATTTAAATGAGGAAGGTTTTGACTTTTTCAATCTTATGAAAGGGCACTGGGTCGGCAATATGAACTTAATGGGGCAAAAATTTGAGTGGTTCTCGTTCGACTATAGACCTATTTCTCCTTCTCATATACATGGCATCTATGAAGCCGGATCCATGGGCAACTTATTCACTTCTTTTTTTATCGCGGATTATAAAGGCACCAAAACCATTATGGCTAGAAATGGCGGTCTTTTGAATGGTATTTACCGTACAAGTTACTTTGTACTGGACCAGGTCAAGATATCTCCTAGCAAACAGTACTTTCGACTCGTGGACGCATACGGAGGGGCAGAAATCATGTACATGGACTTGACGTTTTCAAAAGATGGCCTTCATTTCAAATCCTATACAAGCAAATTTGGCCTCACTGGCAAACCTAAACTACACATGGATTTCAGGGCTAAAAGACATCACTTAAACATCTCTGAAAACGTAGCTCAACTTCTTAAGTACCCTCAAAACATTGTGGATGTAGATTTTTCAGAAGGTCTTCCAATACCAAAATGGAATACCTATAGCGGCAGTATCACCTCAGCCAGTTTCATCTATCAAGACTCTGGCAATTTAAAACTGGAGCAGCTTGCAGAGCTTTCTGGAGATCCTATTACTGTTCAAGACATGCCGTATCTTTCTACATTGGATATAAATATTTCTCTTAACACATCTTTAAAAAAGCACAAATTGATTCTTTATCTGTCAAGGGAACCTTTGACCGAACCTAGCGGAAAAATCATTCTTGAGAAATCATACATAAAAAAAGAGCTATTTGACGGAGTGCTGGCATTTCCAGAACTCGAACCTGGACAATCGGATTTTTCCTTTACGTACTTACATCCGGGCAAATACTATCTGACAGCCGTATTTGACAAAAACGAGGACGGCTACATATCTACAAGTGATTACACAAGCAAAGGATATAGTATAGTGGTAAGACCAGAACAAGTACATCGCCTAGATGTACCAGACACTTTCTACGAAAACTAATATCCTATTCTCACCAATGAATCTATATTCGCCTCTATGAACTTCTCATACTGGGAACACAAACATCTGCTTGCAGACATTGAATACTTAATCGTGGGAATGGGACTCGTAGGTTTACAAACGGCTATTCTTTTGAAGGAAAGGAATCCTAACGCAAAAGTGGTAGTGATAGATCGATTTGCCTGGAGCATGGGTGCAAGTACTCGAAATGCTGGATTTGCATGCTTTGCCAATATGAGTGAAATCCTTGACGACTTAGAAAGTGACTCGCCAGAAAATGTATATGGGACGATACGAAAGCGATACAGCGGTCTTCTAAAGCTTCGAAACAAGTTTAAAGATAATTTAATTGGTTATCAGGAACTTGGAAGCACTGAAATCTTCACCAATCATAACAAAGAATACCTTAGCAACGGAATTGATAGTCTTCAAGGAATCAACACAATTCTATATAATGAACTTGGCTTGGACAGAGTTTTTACATACAAAAGCAGCAACCCATTACCCAATGTTAGAGGGTCTATTTACAATAAGTTTGAAGGTCAACTTCATACAGGAAAACTATACTCAACTGTATACGAATATGCGTCTCAACTCGGAGTAAAACTTTACGGTGGTTTGGAAGTAAAAGATTGGATTTCGGGAAGCACTGTAACGGTG
>JBMYYN010000144.1:0-5798 GCA_049609445.1 Bacteroidia bacterium
TAATAATAATCTGTTTATTCATGAGTTCTGGAATATTTACAAGAGGAATTTTGATTTTAGAGTACAAGGATTCACATTCATAGGGAAATCAAAGGAAGGTGAAACAATTACATATGGATACGTCGATGCTCCAGATATAATAAATCTTTTAAAAACAGAATACATCCCCACTAACGTAAACGGTAACAGTGGAGTAACGTATTGGGATGCTTTACATGCAAAAGCATATGATTTTACGTTAGTACAATTTGGTTCAAATGACTTTAAAGGTGAAGCTAAGAAGTCTGCTCTGTTAGAATATCAGGCGATGCTCGACCCAAGTATCAATCGAGAGTTTAAAACTCATAAGATTCAGAAAGAAATAACATATTCTATACTATCACCTGAGATCAACTCAAATCCTGAGAATAAAATAGTCTATCAAACTATAGAAAAATACGTAAACGATAATAAACAGACTATTTTAAATAAGTCAACAACAGACTACTTCCTATCAAACATTTATAAAAAATGGACAGTAGAATCTATCACAATCACAGAAGAATGGAAGAAGGTAAATAATATCCCATTGCAAGAATTTAAGTCGATAGAACTCTTTATTGGTAAAGAATCTGTTATTTTGACTCGTCAAGAGTTAGATGAAATGAATATAAGGATCAACCTACAAGGAATATCTGAATATGTCAGCGAAAAGAATTTCGCATTTATCATAAAAGAAGTAAACTCTGAAGAAATAGAAATACTAAGATCAGCTGATATATATAAAGCACTAAAAACTAACCCTTGGAATAAGATAAAATAAGATATGACTAAAATAAAATTTGGAACGGACGGATGGAGAGCCATCATCGCTAAAGAATACACTACTGATAATGTGGCTCGAGTGGCTTTCGCTACTGCTCAATGGATAAAGAACTCTACTGATAATCACTCTGTAGTAATAGGTCATGATTGCAGGTTTGGAGGTGAATTATTCACAGAAACTACCATTTCTGTTTTGGTAAAAGAAGGCATAAAGGTATATACCTCAAAGGGGTTTGTATCTACTCCTATGGTTTCACTATCCACAATGAACCATAAGGCTTATGCGGGTATCGTGATTACTGCCAGCCATAATCCCCCTTCGTACAATGGTTTCAAGATAAAAGCTCATTACGGTGGCCCTGCCATACAATCTGAGATAGATGCAGTAGAAGCACTCATACCTGAGACACATGAGTACTCTATAACTCCAATGGCTGAACTATTAGAGCATGACCTTGTGGAGACTATAGACATGGAACAAGAATACATTGACCATGTACACGCCAATTTTGATATTGAGGCTATCCAACAAAGTGGAATCAAATTTGGTTATGATGCTATGTACGGTGCAGGTCAAAATGTAGTAAGAAGATTACTGCCGGATTGTGAGCTTATGCATGCTGATTACAACCCTAGCTTTATGGGACAAGCTCCAGAGCCTATAGCTAGAAATTTGAAACCATTTTCAGAAATGATAAAAAACTCGGTTGTTTCTTGTGGTCTAGCCACAGATGGTGATGCTGATAGAATAGGATTATTTGATGAAAATGGAGATTTCGTTGATTCTCACCACATCATTCTCTTACTGATCAGATACTTGGTTGAGTTTAAAAACGAAAAAGGTAACGTTTATACGAGCTTTAGTTGCACTTCCAAGATCAAAAATCTGTGTGAGCATTACGGTCTAAAACATAGTGTAACCAAAATAGGATTTAAGTATATCTGTAAGGATATGATAGAAAACCCATCTTTGCTCGGTGGTGAAGAAAGCGGAGGAATAGCTGTAAGTACTCATATCCCAGAAAGGGATGGTATTTGGATGGGGCTGATTCTCTGGGAGTATATGGCCAAGACAGGAAAGTCACTCAACGACCTTATAGCTGAGGTGTACGAGATAACTGGTTCATTTGCTATGGATAGATATGATTTGAGAGTTCCTGAAGATGATAAGTGGGCTATTATAGAGAACTGCAAAAACAAAGTATACGATAGCTTTGGTGATTATGTAGTTTCGGGACATGAGACCATAGATGGATATAAGTTTTTACTAAATGACGATAATTGGGTGATGATAAGACCTAGTGGTACTGAGCCGCTCTTAAGAGTTTATGCTCAAGCACCTACATCCGAAGAGGTAATTAAAATTCTTGATGCTACTAAAGCGACCATATTGTCGTAGCTCTGTACTAATTGTAGTCCTGTTATTGGGCTTCAATTGTTTAGGTCAGGACTCACTATCACTTGCTAATCTCCCACTACGGAAGAAAATAGTAATAGGAGGAAATACTGTCGCATATGCTGGTACAATGACAGGTCTTTACAAGCTTTGGTACAGCAATTATCCATTAGGAAAATTCCATTTCTTTAATGACAACCAGGAATGGCTTCAAATGGACAAAGTAGGACATGCCTATTCGTGCTACAATGAAGGTATGGCAGGTATAGAGATGATGAAGTGGGCAGGTTATAATCAGAAACAATATTCTTGGATCGGCGGTTCTTATGGATTTTTAATTCAAACAAGTGTCGAGGTTCTCGACGGTTTTTCTGAAGGTTGGGGAGCAAGTATGGGAGATGTCGTAGCCAACACGGTTGGTTCTGGATTAGCTATTTCTCAAAGTCTCCTTTGGGATGAACAGCGTATAGCTATGAAGTACTCGTACATGCACTCTCCTTACGCTAAGTATCGACCGAATGTTCTAGGCGGTAATCTCCCTGAACGTATGCTAAAAGATTATAATGGCCAGACCTATTGGCTGAGTGCAAACCTCAAAGACTTTGCCCCAGACTCTAAATTTCCTAGATGGCTCAATATAGCTGTAGGCTACGGTGCAGATGGTATGGTTGGAGGACATGACAACACTTTCGAAAGTGAAGGAATCTCTTATGATTACACTGACACTTACCAGCGAAGTAGGCAGTTCTACCTTTCACCAGACATAGATTTATCTAAAATAAGAACTAAAAGTAAATTACTGAGAACTGTACTCATCATGGCCAATGCTCTAAAAGTCCCAATGCCAACTTTGGAGTATCATCAAAATGAAGGATTCAAAGGACATTTACTCATGTTTTAGTAATTTTGAGTAAAATGAGCGTAGAAGAAAAACTAGATATTTTTTGGTCTGAGCACCATCAATTTGAAGATCAGTTAGCTCAATTAAGATCTATCTTAGTAGATTGTGGTTTAACAGAAACTTATAAGTGGCGGTTTCCTACGTATACATTAGATGCTAAAAATGTGGTAAGCATAGGTGCATTCAAGGAACATTATGCTTTGTGGTTCTTTCAAGGGGTTTTTCTAAAAGATGAAATGAAAGTTTTGTCCAATGCTCAAGATGGTAAAACCAAAGCCATGCGACATTGGAAGTTCAGAAAGCAAGAAAAAATTGATATAGATCTAGTAAAAACCTATGTCTTAGAATCCATTGATAATCATAAAAACGGCAAAGAAGTAATCGTAAAAATAGATACGACGTACGAGACTCCTCCGCTCCTACTAGACGCTCTAAACAATAACGACAGCCTTAACAGTTCTTTTTATGGCTTGACACCCGGTCGACAAAAGGAATACGCTAACTATATCACCGAAGCCAAACAAGATACTACAAAACAAAAAAGGCTAATAAAAATAACTCCTATGATACTAGAAGGAAAAGGACTTCACGACAAGTATCGAAAGTGCTAAATCATTCTTTTATTATCCTCTTGGTGTAAATGACTCCTTTGTCCTCTATCCTTATGAGATAAACGCCTGATTTTAGAGAAGACAAGTCTGTTAGTGTATTCACTCCTCTGTCAGATTGATCAATAGTGTAAACAACATTCCCGACTAAGTCCACTATATCTTTAGCTTGAGCACTAGTATTGTTCATCTCTATTCGAAGGAAATCCCTTATTGGATTTGGGTACACCATTACTTCAATCTCATTCTCTTCTGTCACTGAAGTGGTTTTAGGTGTAGTGGTAAAGCTTCTAACCTCACTCCAGTTACTTGCAGTTCCACTCACATTTGCCCTTACACGCCAGTAATACTTTGCGTTATAAGCCAACACATCGTACAGATAAGAATTGGTAACAGAGGTTCTCCTATATAGACCGATAAAGTCAGGAGAATTACTCAATTCAACTGTATAATTCGTCGCACCTGCTACCTTTTCCCAACGCAGCTTAGTGTCTAGAGTCACTCCTTTTTCTTCATTCAAAGGAGTTTTCAATACAGGTCCTGAGATGGCATCTTGTACCGTAAATTTCCACGTTACACTATAATCTGACACAACGATAAGGTCATCATACATCCCTCTTACTCTCCAATAATAATCCTTACCGAATTCTAGATTTGTCTTATAAGATAAACCCGTTTGATATACCGTTATGGAATCTCTCATATCAGCAAATTCCGAAATTTCAATCAAATAAGCTTTGGCATTGGTGTACGAATTCCATCTAAGCGTCACACTAAAACTTTGATCCTTAACACCGTTAGCTGGACTCACCTGAATAGGTGCTTCCCTAGATCTCGTGACGAAATAATTCGTATCTGACAATAGAGTATCTACATTATTGAATAAGCTTACTTGACAGTAATAATCTTGGTCAAATAATAACTCAACATTTCCCAAATAAAAGGAATAAAAGAATGCTTTATCTTGATACACAGTGTCTATGTGTGCATATCCAGAGTTTAAATTCTTGATGGTGTCTATTTTTATAATGTATCCAATAGTACCATCGATCGACCTCCAGTCTATATCGTTAGGATAAGCATTTACAGACCCATTCCGTGGTTCTAAGTTCAATACTCTGTCTGCTGTGTTGAAATACCTAGGTTCACTCCATTGAGAAAAGTCACCATTGTTTTCATATCGCACTCTCCAATGGTACTTTGACTTAAAGTATAGATCCTCTACTCTGAACTCTCCCGTAAAATCAGTAATAAGAGTATCAGTGAACACCGGACTACTAAAATCTGCAGCCGTATCCATCTGTAGTCTATAGTTAGCCTTGTCCAATGCCACCCATCTCAGCGACGGGGATATAATTGTATATAACGTTGTTCCATTGTAGGGATATGACAGTTCAGGCTTACTAGGAGTTTTGAAAGTTCTAGCATACTTATAATCGCTCCATTCACTTGTATCTTTCTCATTTGCTATCTTCAATCGCCAATAGTAGGTCTTGTTATAATAAACCTTAGGTCTAATATTTTCGATCAATGGACTCGAAGAGAGAACCACTGTGTCAAACAGACCCGGGGACGAATAGTCGCTTGTAGTGTCTATTTGTAACCTAAAATAGTTTCCTGAATAGCTAGAAGTATCAAACACTACGGAATCACCAGGTTCAAAAATATCATCGGGATATGGATACCTTAATTGTCCTATCGGAATTATGTTTACTGGTCTTGTAACCCAATCCGCAGAATCTTTAGCATGGTACATTCTACCGCGTATGTAATAACGCTGTCCATAGATTAAATTCTTATATGGTATTATCGAAGTATAGACTGATTTCTGAGATGTATCTCGTAGAATCAATGTATCCAATAGAATTGTACTAAAGTCTTCAGAGGTATCAACCTGTATATGTCCACCTTTAGAATACAATGTATGGAAATAGCTAATAGTAGTATTTCCTCCGCTTCCCATCGATATGTAACTGTAGTGCATTCCGCCTGTAGAGAATGTTTTTCGTTCTGACCATTCAAAAGTATCTACAGCATTTATTGCTCTTATTCTCCAATAATACTGTGTCTTATAATTAATATCTCGTAT
>JBMYYN010000145.1:0-5793 GCA_049609445.1 Bacteroidia bacterium
GATTTTTGGGCTCGACATAAAACCATTGAACTATCTTGGTGAAATCTCATACGGAATCTATATGTACCACATGATAGTAGTCTACGCAGTGTCATTCGTGTCTATGAAGCTGCTTGCAACTAGACTGAGTGGTCTTCCATTTCATGCAGTATACTTCGTCTTAGTGTTTGGTATTACTATAGCTGTAGCTGCAGCGTCATTCTATCTATTAGAAAGTAAGATATTGAAGTTTGGTAGAAAACAGATCAATAAGGTGCCAAGCGAAAGCGTAAACAGGCTCGTACCTGATACCGTGTAGGGAAATTCATATATCCCTACAAATGCACTATCGCCTTAACATATCTTGCCTTGGATTCTTTTGCCTTACGACCAATTCAATTACATCAATCTCATTGTTAACATAGGTCACGTTTAGAATTTTGCAATGGTATGAGTCCCTACCTAAACTAAGAATAAGCGATTGACTCTCTTGGTCCAATTTATATGTTCCGTTAAATTCTTTAAAGTATGTGACTTGTCCTTTAACTCGATTAAACATTCGTTCAAGGAAAGTTGTAGAACCACACCACTGCCAGTTTGCAACCTTTTTCAACTTATCCTTCTTAGAAAAATATAAAGATTCAAACTTTACGCCATTCTTAAGGTCAATAGTATCTCCTTTTTCTAGATAAAGTGGCAATGGAGATTCAAAGCCGGTAACGTAAAAATGTTTCCCAATTAAATCTACTACTTTTACTTCTTGCCCCAGAACTAGCGACCACGGAATTAACACCACCCAGACTACCCAATTCCTCATTCGAGCAAATCACTTTCAAAGATGTCTTGTGGAGATACCATCATATCATCCATAGGTATCTTCTCTCCATAACGAAGTTCTAGCTGCACTCTTACTATCGGATCATTGAGCTTGTACGACTTTAGTGGACGTCGCTTTCCAAGCTCCAGCCCTGCTCCACTTTGGTATATTTTCCATACCAACTCACTGCAGTACAATCGATCATCACCCCACCCAAATAAGTAATCATAGTTTTGGCCAATGAACGACTCACCAGTCTTCCACATCTTTGTTGCTACCTCTGTGCTCAAGATTCCGTCATTCTTTAGTCTCTTACGCTTGTACTTGCCTCCTGTGCCTCGTGCTATCCATTCGTCTATAGGTGTGACCTGCACAGGCTGTACCGCCTCCAGTACCATCCATTGATCATTGAGATTCATCACGATGCCACAATGACTGTAATCCGATTCTGTAGCCAGCTTTATAGCAGTGCTTTGTGTGCTCTCCGAATCTTGGAACACGATATCTCCATTTTGCCAATCATCTTCAATATCCTGCTTGAAGGACAACAGAGCCAACAATGTTGCACAAAAAACAAAGCCAGTTATTAATTTATATCTACGCATCATAAGTGTAGGTTGTTATCGTTTTTATATTCCCTTCAGCATCTGTTCTCTTTCTTACAATTGGTCTTTTTTTATCATCAAAATCGTATGTTTCCACACTTCTGTCTACCACTTCTCCTTTCTTATATTTCGTAGTCTCATTTGTCACCACATTCCCCGCATTGTCATAAGATTGCGTATATATTCTAGAAGTTTCTCCTTTGTGATAGTTTGTATAGATGTACTTGATCATTTCTCCGATTTCATTGTATTCATAGGCAGCTTCATTCAGCAAATACCCTTTAGTTTCATTGCTATTGGAATAGTAGATTGTCTTTTTGTCCCTATTGTATTTATGCACGAACTTGTTCATAGACCCGTTGCTACTTATACTCATCTTGACGATGGTCAGAATGCTATCTTTACTATATTCTCTGCTCACACATGTAGTCGTAGTGTCTTTACGTTTGTTGATTTCTACTCCTTCGTCCTTACAGTCAAAACTCCATACGTATTTGACCTTTCCTTTTTTATCGGTTGCGGTAGTTTTCTTGATATTCTTATCCGGATAATACTCATTGTGCCAAGTGTACTTCAGTTTACCTTTTTTGAACAAGTAGTCGCTAGACGTGAGTGTATGAGTGTCCAAGGGTTCTCTAATTGTATAAAGAAGTGTATCCCCATCACCACTCATCTTTACAAAATCATAATAACCGATTCTGTCTTTGTAATAATTGCTTTGCTGAATTTGCGTGACTTTTCCTTCTTTGTTCAAGGTCTCTAAATAGTACAAATACCCTTTGTCGTTATATCTCATAATATTGGACCATCCAATGGACTTGCCTGTCCGTCCACCTGACACTTTAGATACTCGACCTCCTGTATCTATTTCAAAAGTCTTATAGAATCGAACTTTTTGTGCTTTGCCTTTTTTATTGAATCGTTGGACTTGAGTGCTAAAACTCTTAATGTCTCGTTCCTTTAAAAACTCCTTCTGCTTGTCATATTTCACTGGCATTCGAAGATTGTAAGATGAGTAGCTGATGCCTCTGTATCGCTGCCAGTATAAGTGGTCGTTTGAAGAGACCATTTGAGCATAAGCATAAGAAATCAAAACCATGAAAATGGACGTAAGAATAGCTTTCAGTTTCATACTTCGAATAACGGAAGATTTCTGAGTAATATTGCAAGGTGAGCACAGCACTATACCTCGTCCCCAACTTCATAGGAGAATTTGACAAAGACTATCTCCCAAAAAGAACACTGGAAGCTACTTATAAGATCACTCACTTCATTGTAGAACGAGAGAAAACGGCTCGAGCTTTTCTAAAAGCCATCAAGCACCCTACTCCGCAAAATGATTTTGTGTTTGTGGAATTGGACAAGCACAATAACTACGAAGGTTTCAAAAGCTTCTTTAACACCCATATAGAATCACATTCCATAGGCGTACTTTCAGAAGCTGGACTTCCTGCGATAGCAGATCCTGGTAGTGAAGTAGCAAAGTATGCTCACACAAAGAATGTGAAAGTTGTTCCCCTAGCAGGAAGTTCGTCATTGTTTCTAGCCCTTATGGCTAGTGGTATGGATGGTCAAAACTTCAAATTCAACGGCTACCTACCTATAGATGCGAAGGACAGAATGAAGGCTCTCAAGGAGATGGAAGTACGCTCGCGAAAAGCATCCCAAATATTTATGGAAGCCCCATATCGGAACAATCAGTTTTTAGAATTTCTGATTAGAAACCTTCAACATGATACCAAGCTCTGTGTGGCTGTAGATATAGAAAAAGAAGGGAAGGAAACCATCATTTCAAAAGCTATCGCACATTGGAAACCTCGTGAGATAGAGCTCCACAAAAAGCCTGCTATCTATATAATCAAAGGTTAGATTACTGAAACCAATAAATCAGCTTAAGTACCAAGGCTCTATTCTTGACACCTAAGTCGGTAGCTGCATAGTTTTCAGAATAGACCAAATAGAAATCTGACAATGGTCTAAACCTCCATTGCAAACGAGAGTTGATATTGAAGTTGTCTGCTTGTGTATTGTACTGAAAAAAGGTAGTGAAGAATATCGCTTTGGTAAAAGACATCTCTGCCGAAGCTCCTACTAAGTTGATCTCTACGTCATCATCAAGATGTGGCATATTTATACTGTTGTAGTTGTACGTAAGCCCGAATGTACCCCAAGGTTGTAGTCTATATTTTAAGCCTAACTTAGCATTCTTTCGATATCCACTGTAATATTCTCCAATGATAGTCGATGCTTCTCCGCTAAGCAATTTACGTGGATTTGTAGTATACTGGAGCGAAATATTATCATATCTATAATCTCCTGAATCTATAGGTATAGCATCTGTGAAAGTGACATCTCTATCAAAAAACAGGTGTGTGAACCACTGTCGATACCCAAATTTTAAGACACTTGTATTTTTGAACTGAGCTTCATATCGGTAAGCTAGCTGGTTGTCTGTAAGGTTGTAATCCTTATCTGTATACCTGTCAAGATATACTGCTGGTCCGTGATAGATAATATGCTTAGACTTTTTAGGGAAAAACTTATAACGTAGCATTGGTTCTAGCCTCCAGTACCCTTTACGTTCGATACTATCAAATATCGGATTGTACCTGTTTACCCTTGGCACAAAACCTACTTTAGCATCATAGTTCTCCCCTACATACTCGTGATTCCACATTGCAAAAAAGTTTCCTGTAGAATATGCATACCACGATGCGTGTGTATAATCATTGGCCAGATTTTCTGGTCCAAAACTTTTATGAAGAAAGACTTTACCTGTATGTTTTCTATCGCTAGAAGCAAAATTGAAATCACTACCGATCATCCGATTGTGATCTTCTTTTACAAACTCACCTTCTTTGATAGTTGATCTATTCACTCCTATAAAAGATATATTGGAACTCTTCCCTACTTGTCGCTGTACTGCGGCTACACTGAAGTTTTGAGCCAATCCTACTGATGTACGGTCGGTTTGCATGTTCATCACTCCCACTCTCCAGTCATCCCCAATTTTCCCGCTTAATCTAGCCCCTCCAAGTATCGGTATAGCACTGCCACTTTGCAGTCCAATTCGTCTACTAAAAAACGGTCTAATCTGCCTAAATCCAAAATTTGAAAAGAGGTCGCTGTTTTCTATGAAGAAATTTCTACGTTCTGGAAAAAACAAGCTAAATCTACTTAGGTTAGTCTGCTGTCTATCTACCTCTACTTGTGAAAAATCCGGATTTACAGTAAGGTCAAGTTGAAGTGAAGATGAAACAGCAATTTTTGCATCTACTCCACCATTTCCAATTGGTTTCACATCTTCATTAGCTACATAATCTTTGCTTAGTCCACCACTTAAGTATGGAATGATTGCCACATACTTCTTAGGTTGTTCTAATGGCTTATCCCAAACCAATTTACCGCAAAAATTAAGTACTGCTATATTGAAATTTCTAGGCACAGAAGCCCAAGCAGAACTTTCATTTCGTTTTAGGTCATTACGTGTGAAATTAATACTCCATTCTGTACCACCTTCTTTGAAACGAATACTATTGAAAGGAATAGCAATCTCTACAAACCACTTCCCGTCGCCCATCATTACTTCTGAATACCATAGATTATCCCAAGCAGTCGTGACTCCAAAATTTCCACCTCCTTGAATCACTCCTTCTCGTTGTACACCCTTAGGGTTCACCGCAAAACTGAAACCGTTGGTCTTGTCATTAAAAGGGTCTATAATTACAGAAAAAGCATCAGAACGCGGATAAGAAAAATCACGTTTAAGACTCTGAATAATGTGCTCTCCAGGAAGTTCATCATAACAAATAGCAGCTACGTAGATGTTTTTGTCATCATAGGTCATCATCACTTCTGTCTTAGACTGAGCGTAGGCTGTATCGATAGGCGTACTGATGTAAAAATCTCCGGTACGTTCGGAGTTTTTCCATACGTCCTCATCCAAAAGACCGTCTACTTTGATTTTTTCCTGTGTTTTATGTATCGACAATGTCGGTCTAGGCTTTTGGGCCAAGGTGACTAATCCAATGCCGCTAAAAAGAAGTAAAAGTAATTTTCTCAAAACGTGGTGCAAACGTAACAATTTAGACTATTCAAAGATTTATACTAGGGTCAAGAAAGTTTACATCAATGCTGTACTCTCTTCTCACCGTATCAAATGAATAGTGCCTTTCATATTATGACGCACACTATCTGCTCCAGTAGCGTGCACCACATAAAAATAAGTCCCATCTTGAGCAGGTTCACCATCTACTGTACAATCCCAGTCTTCCATGCATTTATCAGTACTAAACACCTTTTGTCCCCACATATTATATATCTCCAAATGAAACTGAGCTATATACAAACCTCGAAGTCCAAATCCATCATTGACATTGTCATTGTTTGGTG
>JBMYYN010000146.1:0-5762 GCA_049609445.1 Bacteroidia bacterium
GAAAATGTGCAAGACATGGGAATCCCTATATCAGATACCATGTATCCAGTATTTGGATTAGGACTTATCATCACTACAATTCTATTGGTGATTATATCTGCCACAATCGTCAGTTACCTTCCTGCACGTAAAATTTCTAAAATGAACCCTGTAGACGCTATTAAAGGAAAATTACAATGATTAAGTTTTTATTAAAAGGAATCATACGAGATAAAAGCAGAAGCTTTCTACCCATTATTATCACAGCTATTGGCGTCATGCTTACCGTCTTCTTGAGCGGATATATGAGGGGGGCTATGGGAGATATGGTGGATATCAATGCTCGATTTGAAACTGGCCATGTCAAGGTGATGACTGGGCCATATCTAGAAAACAAAGATCAGCTACCCAATGACTTAGCTCTTTTAGAAGTATCTAGTCTAATAGAAGATCTAAGAGTTCAGTTCCCATCGCTAAACTGGGAAAAGAGAATACGTTTTGGTGGCTTGGTGGACTCACCAGACGAAAGCGGAAACACTAAAGGTCAAGGTCCAGCTGCTGGACTAGCCATAGATCTATTTTCTCCTGATTCTAAAGAAGTTGACAGAATGAACCTAGGCCCTGCAATTGTACAAGGGAGCATTCCTTCTCAACCTGGAGAAGCTCTGATAAGTGAGGATTTCTCTAAAAATATAAAAGCTGAAGTAGGCAGCAATATCACATTTGTTGGTTCTACTATGAATGGTAGTATGGCTTTTAAAAACTTTGTCGTCACTGGGACTGTTCGATTTGGATCAGCCGCAATGGATAGAGGTGCTATAATCATTGATATCTCTGATGCACAAAACATGTTGGATATGGAAGACGGTGCTGGAGAAGTGCTAGGATACTTTCCCAATGATATATACAACGACAAGAACGCTACTCAAATAGCAGCCGAATTCAATGAAAATCATCAACATTCTGAAGATGAATTTGCACCAGTCATGCAATCTCTTAAACAACAAAATGGACTTGCATCTCTGTTGGATTATGCAGATGTAATGTCTGGAATGTTTGTCGCCATATTCGTGTTTGCAATGTCCATCGTTCTTTGGAATACAGGTTTACTCGGAGGATTAAGGAGATATCAAGAATATGGCATCCGTCTTGCACTTGGTGAGGCAAAAGGTCATATATATAAGATGATGATTACAGAAGCTGTATTGATAGGTGCCATAGGCTCTATACTGGGCACTGCACTAGGACTTGCAGGTGCTTATGCATTGCAAGTTTATGGAATCGATATCACAGAATATGCACCACAAAGTAGCATGTTGATGCCTAATGTAATTCGAGCAAAAGTCACTCCAGACCTTTTTTACATAGGATTCATCCCTGGTGTATTTGCTATGGTATTCGGTACTGCTCTGTCCGGAATAGGAATATACAAGCGAGAAACTGCCACACTTTTTAAAGAATTAGAAGTATAAATAAAATGAGATTAATAACTATATCTATCGTATGTGCAATCCTAGGATTCACAACTCAACAATATCCTGATGCTGACTTAATTATCAAGAAGTTGGATCAAAACATGTACTCCACCTCACTTATTAGCACCTCAAAAATGACAATATATGGGAAGAGAAACAACAGAACCATCACCTCAAAAAACTACAGTCAGGGGAGTACAAAGTCTTTTACAGAATACCTAGATCCTGCTCGTGAGCGTGGCACCAAAATGCTTAAACTAGAAAACAAACTATGGATATACTCTCCTAGCTCGGACAGAACCATTCAAATCTCTGGACATATGCTGAAGCAGTCTGTGATGGGTTCAGACCTCTCCTACGAAGATATGATGGACGAGAGGGAACTCACAGATGTATATGACGCTAAAATAACTGGAACAGAAACAATCGATGGACGAAAAACTTATGTGATGGAACTTACTGCTAAAGTCTCAGATGCTACATATGCCAAGCAAAAAATGTGGGTAGATGCAGAAAGATACGTACCTCTACGTCAAGACCTCATCGCCAAGAGTGGAAAAGTACTAAAAAGAGTATCATTGAGTAAGGTAGAAAAGATCGATGGAAGGTGGTTTCCAAGGCGTATGAACTATAAAGATATGTTGAAACAAGGAAAAGGAACAGACTTTGAGTTTGTTTCCATCACTTTTAATCCGAAAATTGCACCACATATATTTACCAAAGCATCTCTTAAGAAATAATGTTTTTATACGATACCATATCCTCATTTCTACGTGACAAGGAATACAGAGAAATACTTGCAATAGCCTTTATTATCATATCTCTCGGAACCGTAGCTTATCACTTTTTGGAAGGTTGGTCGTGGGTCGATTCATTCTATTTTTCGGTAGTGACCTTAACTACAGTAGGATTTGGAGATTTTGCTCCTCAGACCGATGCTGGGAAGCTTTTTACGGTATTTTATATCATTATGGGAATAGGTATGATCTTAGGATTTATAAATGCCTTGTACGACCATTATAGAGACTTGTCAAAAGCCAATAATGGTAACAATAACAATCCTTAAAGCTTGCCTATCTCTTTGAGAGCAAGCTCGTAAAGTGCTGTCCCAAGTTCTGCCCTCTTAGTATCATCATGATCAGCCATATGGTTGTAAGCAAACGTGATCGTGATATTATTTTCGCTATCATGCAGTGAAACAGATTTATGTAACCCATTGCCACCGTGTCCATAGCTCGAAAAGCCTTTGTACTCTGTCAGTGAAAAACCTAAGCCATAACTTATCGTATAATCTCCAAAAGTCTTGGTACTACCCGGTGATGAAGTAGTAGCAAGGTCAATAGTCTCCTGTTTTAGGAACTTACTTGAAAGTAGATTTTTTACCAAAACTGCAAATTCATCCGTAGTAGTGACCATCGCACCGGCCCCACCCCACATAGATAAGTACGACATCACTGGTGTAGAATTTAAATCCTGCAAATCATTTCCAAAATATCTATAGACCCCATTTAATTCCTTTACATCCATTCCTTCAGTCCTAAGACTTGTTTTTGTAAGTCCTAATGGATCGAATATTCTTTCTTTGGCTGCCGTTGCTAGATCCTTGCCGGTCAAGCCTTCTACTATCATTCCTAAAATTGCATAATTCGTATTATTATACATATAACCTGTAGTAGGATTTGAATTAGAATTAGGAAGGTAGTTTTTAAGCAGAAAGTCCAAATCATAAACTTTGGATGGGTTTCCATAGATTTCTGGCCAGATAGCAGTTCCAGACTCTGTATAGTTACCATAGTTAGTGTTGTGCCCTAAGAGATGTTTGATTTTGTAGGACTCATCAATTTTATCGTACGATATCCCAAACTTAGAAATAGGATCTTCTAAACTAAGTTTACCTTCTTCCATCAATTGAAGTATCATAGTAGCCGTAACCATTTTCGTATTACTAGTCACGTGCCAAAGCTTTTCTTTATCCAGTTCCACGCCTACTTTTCGATGTCCAATCAAACCCATTTTTACTGATTTCTCTGGTAACAGTAAGGTGTAACCTATGCCTTGGATGCCATACTTATCTCTAACAGATTTTACAATTTGCTCTACTCGCAGACCAAAATCATCTTTAGTAATATTAGCGGTAATGTTCCCAGCAGGACAGTCATCATATCTACTTTCTATAGCGAGCAAGTACTCTTCCAAAGTACTTGAGAAAAATGAGTCTGCTTTGACTAGAGAAACCTCTCCAGATGCATTGTCAATTCCAAAAAGTCCATCATCATTACCGCTCACGATGTGATAGGTAAAATCAGAACCTTCAGAACTGACATCTCCTATGAGATCACCATTTTCTTCACCGCTATTTACGAAAAAATCAAAAGTGCCGCTAGGTGCCGTCGCACAGGGTTCAGACTCTTTGTCTTTGCAACTTGGAAACAATACGACGAAGGCAAGTACTAAGGAGGTTAAATAATACTTCATTGCCGTAAATATAAAGCTTGAGAAAGAAAGGTTCAAAAATCCGTTTTACCCAATGAAAATATCTAATCGATAAACATAGTATACGTAACTATTTATGACTCTCTATAAAGTCTACAACTTCTTTATTAAAAGCCTCCCACTCAGTGTCCATAGGAGAATGAGCTGATTTCTCAAATATTACAATCTTCTTAAAACTGCTAGATACATTATTGTATGCATCATAAGCAAGGCTCGGTGGAACTACAAAGTCATACCTACCCCATAAAAATAAACTTGGGATAGCTACTTTATTTAGTTCAGCAGTATAAGACACCTCTTCTATCCCATTCTCTACCAACTTATTGGAAGTATAGTTGCCACTTAAAAAACTGGTTAATGGATTGGTATGACCTTTAAGCCCAGAAGATTCTATACCGCCTGATGAACTTCCATTGATTACCTTATCCTCAATAAGCCACTCACTCACCTTGTGACCTTTTTCATTTATTTCACCTCCTACTTCTTTTGAAATATCCAACGTATCTATTCCATCTGCCCATTCAGTAATATCTTGCCAGTTGGACACGTTGTTTCCCATTGCGATTTGTTCTTGTCCAACCTCTTGAAACATCTTAACAGCATCTATATTCAACTTTGGTATATCATGTGCACCATCTGCTTCTATCCAACCATTCAGCAAAAATTGATTATCACCTGATATCATAAACTTGGAAGAAACAGTCCCTCCCCAAGAATGGCCTAAAGCAAAGATGCTAGCATCATCGTATTTTGACTTTAAAGTAAGGACCACAGCTCTCATATCTTCTGCCATCAGCTCCATTGTGAGATCCTCAGAATTGTACTTCCCATGACTCATCCCCTGTCCTCGCTGGTCCCAATATGCAACAGCATACCTTGTCTCTAAATCCTCAGCGTAGGGTCCGGTCCGATACTCTGGCCCATTCCCTCCAGGACCACCATGCACGATCAATACAATAACCTTAGAATCTATATTCCCATGTACATAAACCGGCATATCTGCACCCTTATATCTAACAACAAGAGTTTCGTCCAAATTTTCTTTTATACTTTCTCTACTACAACCTCCGAGGATAGCAAGACAAAATGTACATATTAAAACAAACTTCTTCATTACTTATATATCGTTTTGTGTATTGTTCGACTTTTAGACCATTTTGGCTCAAATCTGACGCCTATCTCTAGTGCAAGTTCAGGCACCAATGTTGAATTCATTGCAACAGCACTATAAGATGATACTCTGAGGTGCGGTGACATAAACGCACCACTTGATAAAGACACCTTTCTTCCAATAGTATAAGAAAGCGTAGTAGACAAATATGCTCGTGAAGATTTACCAATATTTTCGGGACCATTTAGTTCATCTACCTCCCACGTTTCACCCAAATTCCTTTTCACAAGTAATCCTATACCGAGAGAAGGTGTAACCTCCCACTTATTATTTCTAGTTCTTCTTCTCCCCATTTCCACTGCAGTCAACCAATTTGAATTTGTGGTAGGCTGTAGTCCATATGCTATACTGCCATTTAGTAGAAGCTGCTTACTTATCAATTTAGACTTTCTCCTAAACCATGTTTTCTTATACTTTCTAACTTCTGCCAAATTCCATTCACTTCCTACTTTTAGTCCAATATTTACACCATTAATACTAAATGTAGAAAGACTAAGTGGAACAATTTCAGTTGTTGGAGGTGCAATGCGTTTGATTGGCTTATTAGCATAAACAATAAATGTGACGAAAGTAAAAAGTACCAATTGTACAAATCTCATAATTACAAATTTGGAATAGTCACTACTACTAAGTTAAATTATTTG
>JBMYYN010000147.1:0-5750 GCA_049609445.1 Bacteroidia bacterium
CTAGTGGTGTATACTATATAGAAATGCTCATCAATGGCAAAAAACATACAACTAAGTTTATTAGAATCTAACTTAAATACAACGAAGCGATAAGAAAAGCGGGCTAGTCTCGCTTTTTTTTATTGGAAAGAATTCCAAATATGATTGGCCACCTCTTTGGATGGATGCAATGTTCCTATTACTTGATGCAATTCGGTGTAGTCTGCTGCTATTTGCTTTTGACGAGTCTCGTCCAGAAGTATTTCATCCAATTCTTCGTTGATTCTTTCAGGATTGAAATCACCTTGAATAAGCTCCGTAATTACGGGTTTGTCTAGAATCAGATTGACTAGCGAAATATATTTAAGTTTTATCACTGCTTTAGCAATAACGTAGCTTATAGGATTTGCTTTGTAGCATACTACTTGTGGTACGTTCATCAGAGCAGTCTCCAGTGTAGCGGTACCCGAGGTGACTAATGCAGCATCAGTCATAGAAAGGAGACCGTACATATCATTTTTGACAAGCGTTAGATTCTCGTCAAACTGATGATAAAAAGCATCATCAAATCCAGGTGCTTGTGCTATTAGTACCTTGTAATCGGGATACTTTTGGAGAGCTTCAAGCATAATAGGGATCGAAGTTTTTATTTCTTGAGTCCTGCTTCCAGGGAGTAGAGCTATGCTCTTTTCCTTTTTACTACTTGGATTGGCTGCTAAAAACTCATCCACTGTTTCTTTGCTCGGATTTCCTACATAGGTGCTTACTACTTGTTTTTTTTGGAAGTATTCCATCTCAAAAGGAAGAATACTGTATAAACGGCTGACATACTTTTTGATCAGTTTTACTCTTCCTTCTTTCCAGGCCCAGACTTTCGGCGATATGTAGTAGTGCACAGGAATGTCTAGTGAGTGAGCGTACTTGGCTATTTTGAAGTTGAAACCAGGGTAGTCTACCAAGAGAACCATATCAGGCTTCCACTGCTCAATATCGTTTTTAACTTTCGCAAGATTCCTAGAAATCTTACGAATACTCATAAGCACTTCTGCAAACCCCATGATAGCCATTTCCTTCTGATGGATCAGCAGTTCTAAACCCGCTTTTTCACTTTGATCACCGCCCATTCCCTTGAAGGAAGCTTTGGGGTCTTTGTTTTTGAGCTCGGAGATCACTCTGCTAGCGTGATTGTCTCCAGATGTCTCACCAGAAATGACGTAATATCTCATAGACTACATGAGGGTGAAATATACGACAAATGCTCCACTGAGTATAGTTGCTATGACTATTCCTTGAGCTGTCCGCATACGGTTAATATTGATAAAATAGAAAAAAGGAGCGAGGTTAAACAACGTAGCTAATTTCAGCCAAGGGCTTAAGGTGCCAGTGGTAAATCCAGTTCTCAAAAACGTCCAAAAACTCATATGCTCAAAGTGGTATACATTGAAACCAAAAAGAATAATCAACGGGGCAATCACACCTATCAGGAAGCCGATTAGTTTGGTGTCTTTCATTAGATATCCCAGGTATTTAAACTTTGTATAGCGTGATGAGCTGTGAGGTCAAACTGCACAGGAACTACAGATACATATCCATTGGCCAAAGCCCATTCGTCGGTATCTTCCCCTTTGTCAAAATTGGTAAACTTTCCAGTCAACCAATAGTAATCTCTATTATACGGATCTTGTCTGTGGTCAAACTCTTCCACCCACTTAGCATTGGCTTGTCTACAAATCTTACCGCCTTTTATTTCTTCTAATGGGATATTGGGAATGTTGACATTGAGCAAAGTGTCTGTAGGTAGACCATGTTCTATGACATTCTTCATGATACGAGACATGTATTCCTTAGCTCCTGTGAAATCAGCGTCCCAGCTGAAGTCTAGTAGCGAAAAACCTACCGATGTTATTCCTTCGATAGCTCCTTCCATAGCCGCACTCATGGTTCCAGAGTAGATGACATTGATAGATGAATTGGATCCGTGATTAACACCAGAGACCAGTATGTCTGGCTTGCGATGCAGTACTTTGTCTACTGCTAGTTTGACACAGTCAGCAGGAGTACCACTGCATTGGTAGCTTTCTATATCAGGACCAAACTGATTGTTTTTTACCAAACGTAGAGGTTTATTGATCGTAATTGCATGGCCCATTCCACTCTGCGGGCTATCTGGAGCGACTACGACTATAGTTCCTAGTGTCTTCATGACTTGCACAGTAGCCAGTATGCCTGGAGCTGTGATTCCGTCGTCGTTGCTGATTAGTATAAGCGGTTTTTCGGTACTCATAATAGTAACACAAAGGTAAGGTTTGCATCTACAACTTATTTCAGCGGCTAGAATTAAAGTTCAATATTTTCAAAAGTTCTGGTTTCGTGAATCTTCTGTGTTTTTAATCCCTGTCTCTCTGGAGCAGAAGAGAAAAGCCTTTAAAGGGGAGTATTTGGGTTGGGCTACCTGCATTGATAATATAATTATCAAAAATGTAGATAATTATACGCTACATTTGCCATATAAATGCTAGACAGTTTAAAGGTTAAAAACTATGCCCTGATATCAGATGTCAATTTGGTGTTTGATCAAGGCATGAATATAATTACCGGTGAAACAGGTGCTGGAAAGTCAATATTAATAGGAGCTTTAGGGCTAGCACTTGGAAAAAGAGCAGACACTACTGCTCTTCGAGATAAATCGGATAAGTGCATTATAGAAGCGTCATTTAATATAAAGGAGTTAGGTCTGGAAGAGTTGTTTCGTCTGCACGACCTGGACTATGATCACCATACCATACTTAGACGCGAAATAACCAATTCAGGAAAAAGTAGGTCGTTTGTAAATGATACTCCTACCAACCTTAAGGCTCTAACCGATATCGGGTCAAGACTAATAGAGATTCACTCACAACGTGATAACATACAGCTGTTTGATACATCTTTTCAATACAGATGCTTAGATGTGCTTTCGGGTTGTCACAAAGAGCATGAAAACTATCATGAAGGTCTTTTAGTCCTAAAGGCTGCTCGAAAAGAACTTGAAGATCTTTTGGATAGTCAGGCTGCATTGACGAAGGAAGCAGATTATAATCAATTCTTATTTGACGAACTAGAAGCAGCTCAACTGGAAAATATAAGTGAAGGGGAACTTATAAAGGAACAGGAAATGCTCGAAAATGCAGAGGACTTAATACGTACCTTTAATGAGGCTGATCAGATATTGGCAGGCAGTGACTTTTCTGTTAACAGCCAATTGGAGGCCTTGCGACAAGTCTTGTCATCGCAGTCCACTTCAGTTACAGAAGAATTAGTAAGTAGAGTGAAATCTGTCATTATTGAACTCGAGGATGTCGCGTCTGAAATAGATGCATCCGTTCAGAATATAGAAGTTAATCCAGAGCGACTAGATGAAGTGAATGGTCGGATGGCTTTACTTTTCAATCTTAAGAATAAGCACAGAGTTTCAGAGGTTCAGGATCTGGTAGATTTAAGGAATGAATTGAATGATAAACTCCAAGTAACGCATAACGTAGCTGGGAATATTTTAGTCCTAGAACAAAGCATAGCCTCACAAGAGAAAGCTTTATTCAAGCAGGCAGCTAAGCTGAGCCGAAAGAGAATACATAGTGCAAAAGAGATTTCTCTCAAAGTAGAATCATTTTTAGATCAATTGGGTATGCAGCATTCGCGGTTTAGATTTAGATTGGAAGAAGATGTAGAGCTAAATGAGTTTGGGAGCAATAAGTTGTATCTTGAATTATCATCTGATAAAGGAGAAACCTTTGTTGACTTAAAAAAAGCGGCATCTGGAGGAGAGCTTGGAAGAATAAACTTGATTATAAAAAGTTTGCTTTCCAGTCATGTACGACTTCCTTCAAGCATATACGATGAGATAGACACAGGGGTAAGTGGAGAAGTGGCTAGAAAGGTAGGAGTAATGATGAAAAACATGAGCAAGTCTCAGCAAACTATAGTAATTACTCACTTACCTCAAATTGCATCTATGGGTGACAATCATTTATTTGTTTACAAATCTGATGGTGAGGAAACTATAGAGACTAAAGTCAGAGAGTTAGAAGGGGAGGAGCGTATCAATGAAATTGCAAAAATGATAAGCGGAGATAACCTTACGGAACACGCTGTGGAACAAAGTAAGGAGCTATTGAAAAACTGACTAGATGTAGTCTAGAGCTCTTTCCATTTTCATTCCTCGGCTCCCTTTGATCAAGAATACAGTGTCTCGGTACTGAGATTTTTGAATTATACTTCCAAGTTCTTCCATGGATTGAGGTGTTTTTATACCACATTTGGTTGAGATACTCGCAAAATGCTCTCCCAACGTATAAATCTCTCTGAATCCAAACTCCAGAGCCCAAATGAGTAATTCTTCATGTTCTTGGTTAGCTGTAGGTCCCATTTCGAACATATCACCAAGAATGAGCACCTTATTGGCTTGAGGCATTTTAGCAAAGTTTTGTATAGCCACTTGCATACTACTTGGATTAGCATTGTATGCGTCTAGCAATATGGTGTTTGAGTCTTTTGTAATCAGTTGAGAACGGTTATTGTCTGGTATGTACTCTGATATTGCCTCAGAAATATTTTTAATATCCACATTGAAATGCTCGCCTATGGCTATAGCCAGCATTATATTGTCCATATTGTAATCTCCCATCAATGAACTGGAGAACTGAACATCTTTGTAGGTAAAAGATACGGTAGGAACATGTTGGACATTTGTACAAGATTCTTTGGTGTACATAACCTTATGATCTAGACTCCTGGACATTCTAGTCAGCCACTCATCATCTTGATTGACAAATGCAGTACCTTTGTTTTTGAGTATGTGATGGTAGATTTCACTTTCTTCCTTGGCCACGGCTTCGAGTGTTCCAAAACCTTCTAGGTGTTCTTTTCCTATGTTGGTGATGAGCCCATAGTTAGGATTTGCTATTTGACAGAGCTTAGCTATTTCTCCCGGATTATTTGTTCCAAGTTCTACAATGGCCATCTCAGCATCTTGAGGCATTTGTAAGAGTGTAATAGGAACTCCGATATGGTTATTGAAATTTCCCTTGGTACAATGTGTTTTATATTTTTTTGCTAGAACGTTGTATATCAAATTTTTGGAAGTGGTTTTTCCGTTACTTCCGCAGATTCCAATGACTGGAATGTCATAACATTTTCTATGAAATGAAGCAACTTTCTGCATAAACGTTAGAACGTCTTCTACATTGATTAATCGAGGATCCGTGCCCATATCTTCATCTACTACCGCATAACTGGCACCTTCTTCCAATGCTTTGACTGCAAATAGGTTTCCGTTGAAATTTTCTCCTTTTAAAGCGAAGAAAATCATTCCTTTAGAAATAGCACGACTGTCTGTTGTGAACTTGAAACCACAGTCAATAAATAGGTTGTAAAATTTTATAAGATCCACTCCTTTAAATTAATCGATGCAACAAATGTGGTATATTAGTAGTCTATTTAAAAATGGCTATATGAGAAAGTATGTAATTCTGTCTATAATTTTGTGTTTATCGGTAATTTCTTCTGCTCAATTGTATAAAATTTCATCTGATATGGTAATTAAGGATGAAAATGGTGTAGAACTAAACCTTGCTTTAGCGGGAGGATTAAACCAACCTCAATTTTCAAATTTGGACTTTAATAATTTAAAAGTGGCATTTGGAGGTGGAATGGCTGTCCAAGATATTGTTGCAAATAAATGGAAATCGGTTACGGGTTGTCCTTTGGTTGAGGGTTATGGATTAACAGAAACA
>JBMYYN010000148.1:0-5749 GCA_049609445.1 Bacteroidia bacterium
AAATTTGCTTCAATTATAACTGAAATCTTAAGATGGATTGGATAGAAAGGCTTAAAAAAACAGTACTAGATGATATATTTTCGACAGATGAGCAAGATTTAGAAAAATATGCAAGTGATCACACCGAAGACTTTAAGTTTCCGCCTCTGGTAGTAGCTAAACCTACAGTTGTCCATCAAGTCTCAAGCATACTTAAGTTTTGTACAGAGAATAGTATCCCTGTCACTCCTAGAGGAGCCGGAACAGGGCTCAGTGGAGGAAGTCTGCCGATATACGAAGGTGTATCCCTTTCAATGGAAAACTTCAATAAAATAATCCAAATAGACGAAGAAAATTATCAAGCTACAGTTGAATCTGGTGTAATCAATGAAGCGTTCCAACTTGCTGTAAAAGAAAAAGGACTCTTTTACCCTCCAGATCCAGCAAGCAAAGGGAGTTGCTTCTTAGGAGGGAATATCGCTCACAGCAGTGGTGGACCAAAGGCCCTGAAATACGGAACTACAAAGGACTATGTACTTAATCTAGAGGTGGTTTTACCCACGGGTGAAGTGATATGGACCGGAGCAGACACACTAAAAAATAGCACAGGGTACAACCTCACTCAACTAATGATAGGGAGTGAAGGAACCCTAGCAGTAGTTACTAAGATTGTTTTCAGACTGCTCCCCCTCCCATCTTCAAACCTTTTGATGCTTGCAAAGTTCAACACCATAGCTGATGCGTGTAATTCAGTTCCCCAGCTTTTTGTCAAAGGAACAAGCCCATCTGCTCTAGAGCTGATGGAACGAAATGCCATTGAATTTGTAGACAAACATGGTTTAGAAACGAAGGGTACCTCTTCTCAAATGTTGTCTTCACCGGACACAAAAGCATTTCTACTTATTGAAGTGGATGGTAACGATATAGAGAACCTATTTTCTGAATGCGAAAAAATCAACGAGGTACTCGAGGAAAACAACGCTACCGATGTACAGTTTGCAGAGAGCCATGATCAAAAGGAAAAACTATGGCAAATTAGAAGATCCATAGGTGAAATGGTCAAAATACACAGTGTATATAAAGAAGAAGATACTGTAGTAAAACGTGCCAACCTACCCAAGCTTATGGCTGGGGTAAAGGAGATAGGAATTTCTTATGGTTTTGAAAGTGTCTGCTACGGTCACGCAGGAGATGGCAACCTTCATGTCAATATTCTAAAAGGAGGTATGACTGATGAAAAATGGAATGGACCACATTTAGAAGAAGGAATTCGTAAAATTTTCAGACTGTGTAAGAAGCTTGGAGGTACAATAAGCGGAGAGCACGGCATTGGCCTCGTGCAGAAAAAATACATGAATGAAGTATTAGAACCTATACATTTCTCACTTATGAAAGGAATAAAAAAGACTTTCGATCCATCCGGAATAATGAATCCTGGAAAGATATGGGAATCTCCTATTGATTAGGATTCGATATTCTACCCATAAATAACATCTTATTCGAGTTTTTCTCAGCCAATACTATGATAAACGGTGAATCAAATTTCTCTTGAGGAGGCATAGAAGTCAGTACCACGCCACCTGCAGTCACTGCAGCACCTTCCGTACCTTTTTCGTCTATCATCAGAAAAGTTTTGTGTACTACTCTGGATATAGCAATATTCTTCTCTTCCGCCATACCATTTAGATTAGCTCCAGATCCAAAAGCTGATTTTATGCCCAAAGCAGAGAGTGCATTCTGAACATCTTTCTTTTCATACTCAATTTTAAATTTTGGTATATAAAGCTCAACTCGACTTCTCTTCATGTTTGCTTGTATTTCCATCAACTTGTCTTGATTAAAATCAGAAATTACTTCGTCTAGATTTCCTTTATTTGATTTGATGAAATACATAGACATATCCTCATCTGCATATGGCAACTCTATTGCCGTGCTAAGCTCATCTTTAAAGATATTAAAGCCATTGTCTTGATACATCATATCGACCATTGTGGTCTTCCCTGCATCATCGAGCTTAAATTCGTGAGGACGGGTACTTACAGAATCAAATGGCTGCTTCCAATCTGCCTTTAGGTACAGTGCATTGATCAGAAACATGACTTCATCAGGTCTTATATCATCCAGTATTTTAGGAATTCTTGTTTTTGTCTCAGTGTTTACCCACCCATTTATCTCACTTAAAGCTTTATCATTATCAAGGAAGTCTATTGCTTTTTCTTCAGCATCAAAATCCGAAGTAAGAATATCCTTGTAGCTGCTCAACGGATGAAATCTATTCTTATCGTAGAAAAATGAATTACCTAAATTGATGACTGAGCTGCCTGTTCTTGACTCCAACCAATTATTCATAGATCGCGATTCTTTGAGTAAGTTCTCTTTAGTTGCACCATCACCATACACATTCAATATTTCTTCGGCAGTCTCTCCTTCTGATCCTGCGAGAATCATTTTCACTACTGTACTAATAGATAAGGGAGATACTACGACATTTTTGTCCGAAGGCTCTGAGTTAATAACGGCCTTAAATAAGTTGGAAGCAAAATCACTGCTATAGGAAAATTGAACCTCAGGATTTGGAACTGGATCTTCGTCACATGATATAATCGTGGTCATAAGCAAACCAAATACAACAATAAGTGTTCCGTACTTTTTCATAATGTTCAAAGTTATATTTATTATGAATGTACACTTAAACAAAAGTGCCAAAGAACTGTCATTATTTAAAGTAACTGTTCTTTGGCATTCTTGGTCCCAAATCAAAATGCTAACTCACATTTTCAAACACAAACTCATTGTTTTCCAGTTTTAATAGAATCGTACTATCTGCTTGAATTTTAAGAGATAATATTTCTTTACTCAGTTTATTCAGCACTTCACGCTGCATTGCTCTTTTCAATGGTCTAGCTCCAAACTGTGGATCATATCCTATCTCACCTAGCCAATCAAGAGCTTCTTCTGTAGCAGAGATAGATACTCCTTGTTCTCCAAGCATACGTTGCAATCCAGCAAATTGAATATCCACAATCCCTCGGATATCTTTTCGTGATAGAGGTTTAAACATCATTATCTCATCTATTCTATTCAAGAATTCTGGACGTATTGATTTTTTGAGCAATTCAAATACTTCAACTTTAGTTTTAGCTTCTATCTCACCCGCATTAGCCTCATTTACCTCACTAAATCGTTCTTGAATCAAATGACTTCCGATATTACTGGTCATTATCACAATGGTATTTTTAAAATTTGCTGTTCGACCTTTGTTATCCGTCAATCTTCCATCATCCAATACTTGCAATAAGATATTGAATACATCTGGATGAGCTTTTTCGATTTCATCAAGCAAAATCACAGAATAAGGCTTTCGTCTTACTGCCTCGGTCAACTGACCACCTTCATCATATCCTACATATCCTGGAGGTGCTCCTATCAGTCTACTTACTGTGTGCTTCTCTTGATACTCACTCATATCTATCCGTACTAGAGAATCATCATTGCTAAAAAGGTATTCTGCTAATGCCTTAGCCAGCTCTGTCTTTCCAACTCCAGTAGTTCCAAGAAAAATAAACGACCCGATTGGTTTCTTAGGATCACTTAATCCGGCTCTACTTCTACGGATAGCATCCGATATAGCTACTATGGCATCCTCTTGCCCGACTACACGTTTATGTAACTCTTCTTCTAGGTTTAGAAGTTTTTCTCGCTCGCTTTGAAGCATACTTTGTACTGGTATTCCAGTCCATTTACTGATCACTTCGGCGATATCTTCACTAGTCACTTCTTCTTTGACCAAACTACTATTCTCTTGTTTAGAAAGTAACTCACTCTTCAATTTATCAAGCTCTTCTTCAGCCGCTTTGATCTTGCCATACCTTATCTCCGCTACCTTACCAAAATCACCGCTACGCTCAGCTTGATCTGCTTCTAGTTTGTAAGACTCTATTTCCTTTTTCTTATTTTGAATTCCATCTACTACTGCTTTTTCTTCTTGCCATTTAGCTTTTAGTTGATTTCTTTCCTCACTCAGATTCGCTATATCTTCATTTAGAACAGAAAGCTTTTTCTCATCCTTTTCTCGCTTGATTGCTTCTCGCTCTATCTCTAGTTGCATAATCTTACGTTCTATCTCATCCAACTCTTCTGGCACAGAATCTATCTCCAATCTTAGTTTAGCAGCTGCCTCGTCTACCAAATCTATTGCCTTATCCGGTAAAAACCTATCTGAAATATAGCGTTGAGACAGTTCCACTGCGGCTATGACAGCTTCGTCTTTTATCCTTACTTTGTGATGCACTTCATATTTTTCTTTTATCCCTCTTAGGATAGAAACGGCATCTTCGTTGTCTGGCTCGTTTACTAAGACAGACTGAAATCTTCTCTCTAAAGCTTTATCTTTCTCGATATACTTTTGGTACTCAGCCAACGTAGTAGCACCGATAGCTTTAAGTTCACCTCGAGCAAGTGCAGGTTTTAAAATATTGGCTGCGTCCATAGCACCTTCTCCGCTTGCTCCTGCTCCTACCAGTGTATGTATCTCGTCTATGAAAAGTACGATCTCTCCATCCGCACTTGTGACTTCCTTGACCACGGCTTTCAGTCTTTCTTCAAACTCACCTTTGTACTTTGCTCCTGCTATCAGACTACCCATGTCAAGACTATATATCTGTTTGGATTTTAGGTTCTCAGGAACGTCTCCACTTATGACTCTGTGAGCTAGTCCTTCTGCTATTGCGGTTTTACCCACTCCTGGTTCTCCAATGAGAATAGGGTTATTCTTGGTTCTACGCGATAGTATCTGAAGTACTCTTCTTATTTCTTCATCTCTACCTATCACTGGATCTAGCTTTCCACTTTTAGCTAGTTGATTCAGATTCCTCGCATATTTATTCAATGAATTGTACTGTCCCTCAGCACTACTACTTGTCGCTCTGCTTCCACCACGCAATTCCTTAAATGCTAGAATCAGTTCTTTTTCTGATACTCCCGCATCTTTCAGTAGATTGGCTACCTGATCTTTCCCTTTTACTAGAGCCAGAAAAATATGCTCAATGGTTACAAATTCATCATCAAAATCCTTTAGATATGAATTAGCCTTAAGAAGGGTTTGTTGGCCGGTCTTACTAAGATAAACATTTGCTCCTCCTGTAACCCTCGGGTAACTATTGATTATACTTTCTAATGCTTGATTTATTCTTTTTTCATTGGCGTTCACTTTTTTTAAACCATACGAAATCACATCTTCATCTGTGATAAGTAATGCCTTAAGTAAATGACCCGTTTCGATGGCTTGCTGTTCGTTTACCATCGCCAATTCTTGAGCTTTTTGCAAAGCCTCTTGACTTTTTATTGTAAAGTTTTTAGTATCCATTATTTCTTCATTTTTGAGATTTGAGAGGTTAGCTAGGAGACTTCTTCACTACCAACTTAAAACTCGATTCAGGCACAACACTTCAATTTGTCTACCAATCGAATTTTTCAGTCAAAATGACTCAAAATCAAGATAAACAATTGTAAAACAAGACATTATGTCCCAATCTTCAAAGGTAACGATCGCATAATCTGAAGAATTGTCCGAATACACTTTTTATGGTCAAGTAACTTTGAAGGTTTAAAAGATCAAATTGGATTTCTATTGTAATAAATTCGCCCCTTTATGAATCCATTCTTCGAAACATACAAAACCACATTTGGAACTATCCCATTCAACAAGATAAAAATTGAACATTATGTTCCTGCTGTAAATAAAGGCATAGCCGAAGCTAAAGCTGAGGTA
>JBMYYN010000149.1:0-5717 GCA_049609445.1 Bacteroidia bacterium
GGAACCACACCAGTACAGTCTACCTTCTCACTGTTTACCCATATTGTTTTGGTTTTCATTTTTCCGCTATTAAGTACTGAGCAACTAGATATTAATAGTACACTCGCTAAAAATCCTAAAAATTTCATTGGTGCAAATGTAGTGAGAGGAGGTACTTATTCTACACATCAAATTGCAATTAATGATCTGTACCAATACAATATTCCATCTGGAACTAACAGCTGAATGTGTATTTTTAGAATATTAGAGGTATTAATGCTTTAAAATATATCAGAGATACCTGCTATCTTTTTTTTATTCTTGCACCTCCTTTATGAGCTTAGAACAAGAAATAGCAAAACGTAAGACCTTTGGTATTATATCTCACCCAGATGCAGGAAAGACGACTTTGACGGAGAAGCTTCTTCTTTTTGGTGGTGCTATACAGACTGCTGGAGCAGTAAAAAGCAATAAGATAAAGAAAACAGCTACTTCCGATTTTATGGAAATAGAGAAACAACGTGGAATCTCGGTTGCTACGTCTGTTATGAGTTTTGAGTATAAAGGAAAGAAAATCAATATTCTAGATACTCCAGGTCACAAGGATTTTGCAGAAGATACTTATAGGACGCTTACAGCAGTAGATAGCGTGATTCTGGTTGTAGATATAGCAAAAGGTGTGGAGGCTCAGACTAGAAAACTGATGCAGGTTTGTCGAATGAGAAATACTCCTGTGATCATCTTTGTTAATAAGATGGATAGAGAAGGTCAGGAGGCTTTTGATATCCTTGAGGAGCTTGAAAATGAGTTGAAAATAAGTACACGACCATTGAGTTGGCCTATAAATATGGGAGCAAGATTCAAAGGGGTGTATCTATTGCATGACAACACATTGAATCTTTTTGAGGCTGATAAGACAAAGAAAGCCGATGATGTTGTTCAAATAGAAAGTTTGGATGATGAAAGACTCGATAGTCTTGTAGGAGAAACAGACGCTAACCAATTAAGGGAAGATGTAGAGCTAATCAATGGCGTCTTTGAGCCTTTTGATAAAGAGTTGTACGAAGAGGGTCTACTTGCCCCCGTATTTTTTGGCTCTGCTTTAAATAATTTTGGTGTGAAGGAGATGCTAGACACTTTTGTAGATATAGCTCCTAGTCCAAGGCCTAGACCTACAGATGTCAGAGAGATCGAGCCTTTAGAGGCTAAAATGACAGGTTTTATTTTCAAGATCCACGCTAATTTAGATCCTAATCACAGAGATAGAATTGCTTTTTTAAGAGTCTGTTCAGGTACGTTTGAAAGGAATACATTCTACATACATCCACGGACGGGAAAGAAGATGCGATTTAGCAATCCTTATACCTTCTTGGCAGATAGTAAGGAGGTAACTCAATTCGCTTATCCAGGTGATGTTGTTGGACTATATGATACTGGAAACTTTAAGATAGGAGATGGACTCACACAAGGCGAGAAGCTATTCTTCAAAGGAATTCCAAGCTTTAGTCCAGAGCTATTTAGAGAGGTTGTTAATCTAGACCCTATGAAGAGTAAGCAGCTCGAGAAAGGTCTAAATCAACTTACGGATGAGGGTGTTGCTCAGTTATTTACACAGCAACCAGGTAACAGAAAAATCATTGGGGTTGTGGGTGAATTACAGTTTGAAGTGATCCAGTATAGACTAGAGCAAGAGTACAATGCTAAGGCTCGATTTGATATGGTCAACTATCACAAAGCATGCTGGATGACAGGTGACGAGAATAAAATCGGAGAATTCATTAAATATAAACCACAAGACATTGTAAGAGACAAAGACGATAATATGGTATTTTTGGCTCAGACTGCATATGTTTTGCAAATGGCTAAATCAAATAATCCTGAAATTGAATTCCACGAAACAAGTGAATTTAAAGTAGGGTAGATAATCAAGGAAACAATAAATTCGCACAGAAATAGCACTCGTAGTTCAATTGGATAGAATATCGGATTTCGGCTCCGAGGGTTAGGGGTTCGAATCCTCTCGAGTGCACTAAAAGCTTCACGAATGTGGAGCTTTTTGCATTTAGAGGGATTAGAACAGAAGGGTTGGCGGGGTTCGAAACGAAGTTCACGAATACTTTAATTTAAAAAATAGCAAATGAGTAATCCTCTCGAGTGCACTAAAAGCTTCACGAATGTGGAGCTTTTTGCATTTAGAGGGATTTGATAGTGCTAGTGGTTGGAATTTTATGAACTTTCTAGAGAATTAAAATATAGCATTCAAGAAATGTCATGATTTTCGGAATAATTTCTAACTTTACCCCAATATGTCAGAACAGCACGCTTGGTTTAAGAGCTACCCCGAAAATGTACCACATACAGTGGATAATGATAAGTACAAATCGCTTGCAAGCGTATTTGATGATGTAGTGGATAGATACAATAGCAAAGTAGCCTTCCAAAATATGGATGTTACTATGACGTTCACAGAGCTAAAGGCTAATGTTGATGCGTTTGCTTGGTATCTGCAAAACAAAACAAATCTCAAACCTGGTGATAGAGTAGCAATTCAAATGCCTAATCTGCTACAATTTCCGGTTGCAATGTTTGCTGTTATTAAGTGTGGTTTCGTAGCTGTGAATACAAACCCTCTGTACACTCCAGAGGAGATGAGGCATCAGTACAAGGATAGTGGAGCTAAAGCTTTGGTCATACTTGAAAACTTTGCATGTAACTACGAAAAGATTCAAAGTGAGACGGACATTGAAACGGTCATAGTTGCTCGTATAGGAGATATGCTTGGTGGCTTGAAAGGAGCCATTACCAATCTAGTGGTTAAACATGTCAAAAAAATGGTTCCAGCTTTCAACCTTCCGAACGGTATTCCTTTCAAACAAGTGCTTACAGAAGGAAAAGGTAAAAAACCTGCAGAAGTAGAAATAGCAAGAACAGATATGGCATTCTTACAGTATACCGGGGGAACTACAGGTCTTAGCAAAGGAGCGATACTGACTCACGGAAATATTTGTGCACAACTGTCACAGATAGATGGTTGGTTGACCGGACTATTCAAAGACGGAGAAGCTGTTGTAATCACTGCTTTACCGCTTTATCACATATTTGCCTTAACAGCTAACTGCATTACATTCTTCAATTATGGCTCTCGTAATGTATTGATTACCAATCCGAGAGACATGAAGTCTTTCATAAAAGATCTTAAGAAAAACCCATTCTCCTTGATAACAGGAGTAAATACGCTATTCAATGGACTCCTGAATCAACCTGATTTTAAAGATGTAGATTTTTCTCATCTTAAAATTGCCTTGGGTGGAGGAATGGCCGTGCAAGATGCAGTTGCTACAAAGTGGCAAGAAGTGACGGGTTCTCCTTTGTTAGAGGCTTACGGACTATCAGAGACTTCTCCGGCTGCTACCATCAACCCTACAAATGGTAGTCATCGTATGGGAACAATAGGATTACCTATCCCAAATACAGAGATTAGAATTTTTGACGATAATAAGAAAGAAGTTCCAACAGGAGAACGAGGAGAAATAGGAATCAAGGGACCTCAAGTAATGGCAGGATACTGGAATAGACCAGATGCCACAGCAGAAGTGATGCATGGAGACTACTTCCTTACTGGCGATATTGGAATAATGGATGAAGACGGTTTCTTCAAAATTGTAGATCGTAAGAAGGAAATGGTTTGTGTATCTGGATTTAACGTTTATCCAAGTGAAGTAGAAGCGGTAATATCGAGTCATCCTAAAGTGTTAGAAGTAGGAGTGAGAAGCGAACCAGACGAGAAAACGACTGAAGCTGTTATGGCCTTTGTAGTAAAAAAGGATGACAGTCTTACGGATCAAGAAGTGAGAGATTTTTGTAGAGAAAAACTCACTAACTACAAAGTACCCAAGATCGTAGTATTCCGTGATGAATTACCCAAGAGTAACGTAGGTAAGATATTGAGACGAAAGTTGGTTTAGTTAAATCACCAAAGACGATCTTTCAAAGATAGACGTCGATAACAAAAGAAAATAAGAACAAAAAAAAGGCTCAGTCTTAATTGACTGAGCCTTTGTATTTAGTAGTTTAGTTTTTAATAAACCGAATGGTCTTTTGGCTGCCATCTGCCGCAGTTATCTTAGCGTAGTATATACCGTGAGAAAGATTAGTTACATCTATATTACTCAGTGAAGAGGTTTGATCTACTACAACAGTTCCTGACATATCTGTAATCACTACGGTGGACAGTGTTTTATCGCTTGATGATAAGGACACTGACTCCTTAGCAGGGCTGGGTGATACGCTGGCATTCCACATTGGAGCTTGGTTATCATTTTCATTGTTTAGTTCGTTTTCAGAAGGCTCAAACGAAGGAGAAGGAGACTGTGTTAAGGTTGAAGTTCTGTTTCTTCCTATTATAACGCGTTTTTCTACCATCGTTTTGCAATCTCTTCTTTTATCTACCACAAGTAACGTCACTTTATATAATCCTGGAGAAGAGTACTTATGTTTAGCAAACTTTCCACGTTTCTTGGTTCCATCCCCAAATGACCAATAGTACAAGCTGTTGTTACTCGCGTTACTACGAGCTCTAACCCATACCTTGGTGCTGTCTGTTCTCATTTGAAAGTTCGCTTTTAGGTTGCACGGTTTCTCGATTAATACTCTCTTACAGATACATACCTTACACTTGGTTTTAGGATTGAAGATAATCAAGCATACTTGGTATAATCCAGGTTTTTTGTAACGATGGCTAGTGTTTTTACCTGTAGCATCTTCACCGTCACCGAAACTCCAAAAATAGTGTACTTTGTCCTGATTTGATTTAGCCTGAAGTTTAAGGCCAAAGCCATTATTTGTGAACTTGAAATCTCCCTCTAACTGGCAACCCGGTCTAGCTATTGTAATTCTTTTACAGATGGTAGTCTTGCATCCATAGACCGTATCCTTAAGGATCATACAAACTGAGTATGTTCCTGGCTTAGAATAGGTGTGTTTTGCACTGTAACCGCGTTTTATCGTGCTGTCTCCGAAGCTGTAACCTGCAGCAGCAATATTTGAATTGGATTTGCCTCGAACCTTGATTGATAAACCATCGACCTCATACGCAAATTCACCTTTAAGCCTATCACAATCTACGATTCTGACTGTTTTACATACTTGTACAGTGCATCGTTGATTAGTAGAACTATTAAAAGCAATGGACTTAACGCATATCTTATATTTCCCTGGATTGGTATAAGTATGCTTTACTTCTGAACCTCTTTCTGAAGTACCGTCACCGAAGTCCCAAAGGAATTTCGCAGGAGTCATGTTCGATTTTGCATTTAATTTAACAGTCTTAGATTCATGATCTATCTTCACATCAAAACCAGTTCTACACGGAGTGGTTTGGGCATTTGCCATAGAGATGAATAAAAAGGAAAGTAGAGTAAAGTAGTAGTGGATTTTACCTTGTAAAAGAGCCGAAATTTTTAATTGTAACTTCATAATATATTCGTTTATAAGTTGGTCGATGGAATCTTCATAGGGTTGCACGAAATATCAAATTAAAATATAATCCTCTGTTTTACAGATAGTTAAACGGTCGTTATCTTAATGTGCTATATTAGTAGTATACATTGATCACCATATCTTTAACCGATAGATTCCAATGAGAAACCCTTTAGAAAAAAAATATTCTTTTTGATGCAACCCTTTAAATAAGAGTTAGACTAATGTATAAAGAGAAGTATTTGATAAATGAGCAACAA
>JBMYYN010000150.1:0-5702 GCA_049609445.1 Bacteroidia bacterium
AAATATCATTGTCACCTGCATCCATTTTCATCCAACATCCTTTGGCCTGGCATGCTGCTTTTATGGTACCAGATACAGTGGTGTATATGGAGTCTTTACCATCCATAGAATTTACCAATTCATCAGCACTGATTGCGTCTGTGCTTTCCCATTCGGTGTCTCCGTAGTTTCCGGCAATTGTAGCAGCAGACTCCTCGGTTTGCTCGTTATGATCTCCATCATTGGTTTGAGAAGTACAGGAGAATGCAAAAAGGGAAATAGCAAAAAGTAAAAATATATTTTTCATTTTATTGTGGTTTATAGTTGTGCAAATTTACTATCTCCGTACAGCATTTGTATTCAACTTCTTGATTAGAAGCAATTAATATAAGCTGATTTTGACAGTGTTTATCTATGGTTTCGTTATACCAAGCGGAATTTTTGTCGTCGAAGTTGGTGCACGGTTCGTCCAACAAGAGGGCAGGAGTGTCCGTATATAATGCCAATGCTAGTTTGACTTTGTTTTTAAGACCAGACGAAAGTTCTATGAATTTTTTATTTAGAAATGGTTTCAGTCCGGCGAATTCCCATTGGTCATTTAGAGATATTTTCTTCTTTTTAAATTGGAAATGAAGTTCAAACAATTCTCGTACTGTAAAATCTTCTAAAAGATGCATTTCGGGACTACAAAAACTAAATAGCTGACTTACATCTGCTTCTGAGGAATAGAGAATCTCACCTTTGGTAGGTGCAATAGCACCACCTATTATTTTTAGTAAGGTGCTTTTTCCAGATGAATTTGAACCCAGTATAGCATATTTCTTGTTTTCAGAAAATGTATAGTTGAAATCCTTAAAAAGGACTTCCTTGATATAACGCTTAGCGATGTTTTCGCAGTTAATGCTTAGCATTATCTACTTAGGTATCCTTTCATTACTCCTCTGTCTGAGGATTTGATGAAACTGATGATTTCATCTCTTTCCTGGGTAGCAGGCATTTCAGTTTCTATTTTCACCAATGCCTTTGCATTGTTCATGCCTCTTAGATAAAGCTTTCTATAGATTTCTTGAATTTCACCAATTTTCTCAGCCGTGAAACCTCTACGTCTCAATCCAATACTATTCACACCTTCATAACTCAAGGGTTCTCTAGCTGCTTTGGTATATGGAGGTACGTCTTTTCTAACCAAACTTCCACCACTAATCATTACGTGAGGTCCAATATTTACAAATTGGTGCACAGCTACAAGACCACTAAGAATAGCAAAATCAGCTATCACTACTTCGCCCGCGATCTGCGTTCCATTGCCGATAATCACATTGTTTCCAAGAATGGTATCATGTGCCACGTGCGAATATGCCATAAGTAGGCAATTGTCTCCTACTACAGTTTTACCTTTGGCTACTGTACCACGATTGATGGTCACACACTCACGTACAGTTGTATTGTCACCAATATGCGTTGTGGTTTCTTCACCTTCAAATTTCAAATCTTGAGGAATTGCGGAAATGACCGCACCTGGAAAAATTTTGCAATTTTTACCAATTCGAGCTCCTTCCATGATGGTCACATTGGACCCAATCCAAGTTCCTTCGCCTATTTCTACATTCTTATGAATAGTAACAAAAGGTTCTATAACTACTGTATCAGCTATCTTAGCTCCAGGGTTGACGTATGCTAAAGGTTGAATCATCTTATTTGTTTTCTACTATTTGAGCCATCATATTAGCTTCACTAACTAGCTTATTGCCTACATATGCTTCTCCTTTCATCATGCATAGACCTCTACGCACAGGACCAGTCAAAGCCATTCGAATCACTAGCGTATCACCTGGGACAACTTTGTCCTTAAATTTAGCATTTTCTATTTTAACAAAGTATGTGCTCCACTTTTCAGGGTTCTCCTTGTCAGCAAGTACAAGAACACCTCCAGCTTGAGCCATTGCTTCTATTTGGAGTACACCTGGCATCAATGGTTCTCCAGGGAAATGACCTTGGAAAAAATATTGATCTCCAGTGATGTTCTTTACAGCAACTACTTCACTTTCAGTGAGTTTTACAATTTTATCTACCAGTAAGAATGGGTGTCTGTGTGGTAGGATTTTTGAAATTTCTTGATAATTGTATAAAGGAACTTGATTTGCATCATAGGTCGGAACATTTTGATATTCCTTCTTTGCTTTTTTAGCAGCTAAATGAGCTTTCTTAATTTTTTTGGCAAACTCTACATTAGCAGCGTGACCAGGTCGTGCCGCAAGTATCTGTGCTTTTAGAGGAACACCAGCCAAGGCTAAGTCTCCTACAATATCCAGAAGCTTATGTCTTGCAGGTTCATTTTGGAAACGCAACTCTACGTTATTTAGAATTCCTTCTTTCTTAACTTCTATTTTTTCTTTGTTGAATAGTTTAGCTAAACTATCCATCTCACTATCCTCTATTACTCTGTCTACTACTACGATAGCATTGTTCAAATCTCCACCTTTGATAAGGTCGTGTTCTACAAGCATTTCCAACTCGTGCAAGAAGCAGAAAGTACGACAGCTTGATATTTCATCCTTAAATTCTGAAATATTAACGATAGAAGCGTGTTGACTACCCAAAACAGGTGAGTTATAGTCTACCATAGCAGTTAATCGATAGTCGTCTGCAGGAAGAGCCATCATCTCCACACCTTCACCATCTGAATAATTAATTCTCTCCGAAATTTCAAAGTACTCACGTTCTTTCTTTTGAGTTTCGATTCCAGATTGGAGAAGTACATCTATAAACGGTTTAGAACTTCCATCCATAATCGGTGTCTCAGGAGCATTGAGTTTGATTAGGCAATTATCTATTTCCAATCCAGCTAAAGCAGCAAGTACGTGCTCAACTGTGTTGACGCGTGCACCATTGTCTTCTATAGTCGTTCCTCTAGAAGTATCCACTACGAGATCACAATCTGCTTTTACTTTCGGTTCTCCTTCTAGATCCACACGTTGAAAAACATAACCGTGATTTTCAGGTGCCGGCTCGAAAGTCAAAGTAACTTCGTTTCCAGTATGAAGTCCTACACCAGATACACTTACAGCGTTTTTAATCGTCGTTTGAAGCTTTTCCATTTTTACTTATTTTCAGATTTTAGTTTTTGTTCTAATTCTCTAACACGTTGTTCGAGTTTTGGAAGGTTTCTCCACATCACTCTACTCTTCATTTCTTCTTTGAATGGTAGGTGAGGAGATCCTGAGAAAATTCCTCCGGGTTCCGTTATATCTTTATTGATACCAGCTTGTCCTCCGAGCTGTGTCTTATCTGCTACTGTGATATGTCCAACTACACCTGCTTGCCCAGCAAAGACACAGTTAGCACCTATTTTAGTACTTCCAGCTATGAATACGCCACCAGCCAATGCAGTATTTTCTCCTATCTCTACTCCGTGAGCTATCTGTACTAGGTTGTCTATTCTACACCCGTTTCCGATTATAGTACTTCCCATGTTAGCTCGGTCCACTGAAGTGTTGCTTCCTATCTCTACATCATTTCCGATGACTACGTTACCTATTTGAGGTATTTTGATATAGGTTCCGTCAGGTAGAGGAGCATGTCCAAATCCATCAGAACCAATGACGGTGCCACTATGTATGATGCAGTTGTTGCCAATCACACTTTGATAGTAGATGGATACATTTGAGCGAATAACGGTGTTAGTACCAATCACAGAGTCTTCGTATACACAGGTATTAGCAAATATTTTAGAGTTATCTCCAATCACCACATTCTCACCAATATATGCGTGAGATCCTATGTGGCAATTCTCACCAATCTTAGCAGATGGTTCGATCACCGCAGTAGGGTGGATGCCATGGTTTGGATCTTTATAGTCGAAATATTGAATCAATATTTGACAAAATGCGACGTAAGGATGCGAACAGCGAATTACCGTTTGACCTTCAGGTACATTTTTTATTTTATCATCTAGTAGTACTATGCCAGCAGCCGTAGTTTGGAGGTGGTGTGAGTACTTTTTATTAGAAAGGAAGCATAAACTCTCAGGTGAAGCATCTTCTATTTTTCCAACAGTACTTACTTCTAGATCAGGATTTCCTTCTACGGAACCGTTTACAATTTCGGCTATTTTAGCGGCAGATAGTTTCAATGAACGGCAAATTTAGCCTATTTTACAGAGGTAATAAAATATTTAATTTGTGGCTTTTGGTCTTGTGCCAGATTATAAATTTCAGAGGTTTCTGAGAGCTCTTTTAGAGTACCATCTTTCATTCCTATTTTTAGGCTATCACCATCTATAGAATAAGCACTATTGCTCAATTCTCCAGTACTAACGAAATAGTGTGACTGATCTGTTGGAATTCCTATTTTTTTACAAGCTTCAGCGTTCTTTTCGTCTATCATATCCTGAGGGATTCTAGAGTCAAATATGTTGATTTTAGGTAAGTCTCTTTCGATTAGCATCTTGCAAAGGTGGCTAAGCGTGGTGTCAGAAGAGTTTTGCCACACTTTGATAGCTCCTATTATCTCATTATCATCTAGATTGCAAAAGTTTGATAAAACCTCAGGATTATTCAAATCATCCTTGGTGAAATTCTGAGTAAGAAAAAAATGCAAAAAAGGACTGGCGAATAAGTCTGTACCGGAGGCCATCACTTCCTTGGCACGCTTTAGTATATTTAGCAACAGATAGTCCGCAGCTATGCCTGTCTTGTGCAAGTAGACTTGCCAGTACATGAAGCGTCGAGCCAAAAGAAATTTCTCTACAGAATAGATTCCTTTTTGATCTACAATCAGACAGTTGTCTTTGACATTGAGCATTTGGATGATTCTCTCTATACCCACGGTTCCTTCTGATACACCCGTGTAGAAACTATCTCTTCTAAGATAGTCTAACCTGTCCATATCTAGCTGGCTACTAACCAGTTGGTGTAAAAACTTTTTATAATACCGGTTTTCAAATATTTCGATAGCTAATGAAAGCTTCCCATCCATCTTTTTATTGATTTGGTGCATGAGTACACTTGAGATATCCTCGTGATTCACACCCGTAAGGATGCTGTGTTCCAAACTGTGTGAAAATGGACCGTGCCCTATATCATGAAGTAGAATTGCAAGGAGGGTGGCTATTTCCTCTTCTGTAGTTATTTCTATGTCTTTAGATCTCAAGCTTTTTACAGCCATATCCATCAAATGCATAGCTCCTATGACGTGCTGAAATCGCGTATGCTGAGCTCCCGGATAGACCAAACTCGTCAGTCCAAGTTGCTTGATACGACGTAGGCGTTGAAACTCTGGTAACTGTATGCAGTCAAATACGATATCGTGGTGTATCGTTATGAATCCATAGATAGGATCATTTATTATTTTCTTTTTATTCAATGGATGAAATAAAATATTGTTTTAAGAGTTGATTTATTACTTGCTTTGCAAGACAACAAATCCTTTAGCTTAGCAAAGGTAAAATACGACGACCAATTATATGAATAATATCAAAATACTATGGGCTGATGATGAAATAGACCACCTGAAGGCACATCTTTTTTTCTTAGAAGAACGTGGATATGATGTCACGACTGTGACCAATGGTTTGGATGCCACAGAAAAGGTCAAAGAAGATCATTTTGATTTGGTATTTCTTGATGAAAATATGCCAGGTATTTCAGGTTTGGAGGCTTTGAGAATCATCAAGGAATTGGAAAGTAATATTCCTGTAGTAATGATTACCAAAAGTGAAGAGG
>JBMYYN010000151.1:0-5693 GCA_049609445.1 Bacteroidia bacterium
TACACAGCAAGTAATATATGGAGGTGGAAGTGGAAATTCCATAAATGATATATCAAAATATGCTGCGGTAGATGAATGCATAGGATTGCGTTATAGTAATCAAAATGGAGATAAACTTGGCTTGACTACTGCGACAATAGTTAGCTTCGACAATAATGGATTTACAATAAATGTGACTAATAGCGATGACAAGGTTATAGTCATGTACACAGCATATAGATAAAGTGAAACGGATATTACAAACATTAATTTTAGTGGTCTTGGTTGGTGCAACCGCACAGGCTCAGTATTATGACTCTGCCACTATACAGAATATTATTTCTGCTAAGTCTGCAGCAGAAGGAGATTTTTATTTAGATACAGTTCGTCAAGAATATTATATCGGGCTTAGTAACGGTGTGCTTTCTCGCGTAGGAGATGGTTCTTCCAATGAGTTGATAGATACTATGTTTATGGTGGGAGATACTCTTTTTATTGAAGAAGGTCTGGATACACAGCAGGTGATCCTACGGTACGTTCCTACATATTTGTGCAAAGAGGAATCGGGTATCATTATTAGTTATCGATTGCAGGGTATTGGAAATTTATTTATCAATGAAACGGATACCTCTATTAAAAGGACTTATCAAGAGTTGCTAGATAGCAGTTTTACAACGTGTGAGTCTGCTCAGAATATTCTAGAACTAACAGCCTGTAAACGACGAGAGATCATGTCAGACAGTTCATCAGTGGTAGTCTACCTGAATGACAGTCTAGATGTCTATGACAAAGAAGGTGTCTTGTCGGGTTATGAGGATTATTCAGATTGGTTTTCTACTTCTGGTCTGACCGTGGTTAAGAAATTAAACTGTTATGATGAGAGTTGTATGCAAATTGGGAATGTCCAATTCGTCGACCGTAATGGAGATAACCTGTACCAAAACTTGGATAATATTCTAGAAGAAAGATCCTTGCAGTCACTGGAGGACAGTTCTGCAAAAGAATGCATAGCATTAGTCTGTCAGCAAGTGTATGGACCTTCAGATTTCGAACTCGATGATTTAACTGGATTGCCAGATTCTATTCCTGAATGTTCGGATTTGTCTGCGACTTGGTTTGATGGCAATACAGGAGAAATCTTTAGCTGGGATATAGATAGTGTTAAATGGGTGTCACAACCAACAGTCAATACTGTAAACTGTCCTCAAGCAGCAGTAAGCTCAGCTGGAGTTTTGCTTTCTTCAGTAGGAGTGAGTAGTATAAACAAGACAGGAACGGGTCAGTTTACTGTGAACCTGTCTGTTCCTCAGAGTGACTCAAACTATATAGTCCTGCTTTCTAAGGATGAGGCTAGTAGTACCAGAGATGCGTTGCACATAGATGTCCTAGAAGATTCTAAAGATTTGACATCTTTTGATGTTATCATAACAGAAGGTGATAATGGTACTGGTGCCAATACCTTTGTAGATCGTAATTGGTACTTCAGTATCCCTTGTACGGAGAATTTCAGTACGGGTTTAGATTCAGCTATTTATGAAAATGATACACTCTTTCTTTATGAACAAGGTAAGACTTTGAAAACCGAGATAAAAAAGGATACTGTCGTATCATCAGACGATGATAACAGACTAGAAGAAGGTACAGATGGCGGAGCTTATCTCCAAAATATTGTTGGGGAAGTATATAACACATCGACTGCAACTACTGAGTGGTGTACAGGCACAGAGCAAGAAGTAGACTTGACGACATTTGCATATAATAAAGGGACTTTTACTTTATCTAGCGACGAAGTTACGGTTCCAGAAACTGGTGATTATAAAATAACATACTCGGTTGCTGTAGCATGTGAGACAGGAGGTGAGTATACCGCAAGGTTTAGACTGGCGTTTAATAATACTGTTTATACTCCATCGACTTCATACGCACATGCATGGAGTGGGGGGCCTTCTTCGTCTACCGTAACTCGAACAGTTTATAGAAGATTAAATGCAAATGATACTGTAGAGATTAGACAAATAAGATTCGCAGGAGGAACAGGAAATACTAGCTTAAGGGTTAGAAGAGAATCGACAGGTCTATTAATCGAAAGGGTTGCACCGTAAGCTTTAGATAATAACGCTTCCGATCATATTGTCTCCGAACCAATAGGGAATATCTTCTAAACCATTTGCTGGCTTAGTTAGAATTAGATTTGCTTTTTTTCCTACTTGGATACTTCCCACCTCATCTTGAACTTCCATGGCAAAGGCAGCATTATAAGTGAGAGCATTAAATGCTTCTTCAGGAGTTAACTTCATTTGGGAGCATGCCAATCCAAAGGCAAGGTTAAGATTGCTACTTGGTGCAGATCCCGGATTGAAATCACTCGCTATGGCCAATGGAATATTCTTGTCCACTAGAGTCCTACCAGGGGTATATGGAATGTCTAAGAATAATGAACATAGGGGTAGTCCTGTTGCTATCGTGTTTGACTTTTGAAGTGCAGTGTAATCTTCATCATTCATCACCTCTAAATGATCAACGGATAAAGCTCCCATTTCTGAAGCCATTTTTACGGCTCCAAATGTGCTAAACTGATTAACATGGACTTTAGCTTTTAGACCATGTTTATCACCGGCTTCTATAACGTGTTTTAAATCATCAAGGTCAAAGTACCCGGTTTCGCAGAAGATGTCGACATAATCAGCTAAACCTTCACCTGCTATACGTGGCAGCATTTCATTAGTCACGAGATACATATAAGCATCTTTGTTGTCTTTAAATTCAGTTGGCAATGCATGTGCACCTAGAAAAGTAGACTTGATTGGGATTGGAGACGTCTGTTTGAGAACTCTAATGACTCTTAACATTTTCATCTCATCTTCTATATTTAGGCCGTAACCACTTTTTATTTCGATAGCACCTGTTCCCTGTTTGATGGCAGCCTCAAGTCTTAGGACAGCATCATCGTATAGTTGCTGCTCGCTCATCTGATGAATTTTGGAGGCAGAGTTAAGAATTCCTCCGCCGGATTCTGCAATTTCTTGATAGGTTTTACCGTGGAGTCGCATATTCATTTCGCCACTTCTACTTTCCGCAAACACCAGATGAGTATGACTGTCCACATACATCGGTAGTAAAAGTCTTCCATCACAATCGTGACTGTCCATATTGACTTCAGGGCATTCGTTCATAGGCCCAAAAGAGTCAATTAAGTTATCTCTGATAACAAGATAGGCATTATCAATGGTCCTGACCTCTCCTTGAGACTTTCCTTTTTTTATTTGATTAGAATCTTCTGTGATTCCAATAAGTTGTTTGATGTTTTTGAGTAGTAGGTTCATTTCAAAAAAAAGTGGATGCAAACATAGATAAAATTGAATTTAAGCTACTTGCCCAAATTGATTCCATAAAAAAATGGGACCCGGTTAAGGATCCCATTTCTGTCGTTAGTTTTATCTTTCACTATTTAGCAAAAGCAACGGCTCTACGCTCACGTATCACAGTTACTTTGATTTGCCCTGGGTAGATCATTTCTTTCATTATTTTCTGTGAGATATCAAATGACAACAAATCAGCTTGCTTATCATCAAGAGAATCGCTGTCTACAATCACACGTAGTTCTCTACCTGCTTGTATAGCAAATGACTTCTCTACACCTTCGAAACTTAAAGCAAGCTTCTCAAGATCTTGAAGACGTTTGATGTAGTTCTCACTATCTTCTCTACGTGCCCCCGGACGTGATCCACTGATCGCATCACAAGCTTGGACAATAGGAGATAGGAGTCCAGTCATTTCTATCTCATCATGGTGAGCTCCTACTGCATTACACACTTCAGGGTGCTCTCCAAACTTCTCACAAAGCTTCATTCCTAACAATGCGTGTGGCATTTCGCTGTCTGTGTCAGGCACCTTGCCTATATCGTGAAGGAGACCTGCTCTCTTCGCTTTTTTAGCATCTAGTCCAAACTCCGCAGCCATAGTAGCACATAAGTTCGCTACTTCTCTACTATGCTTAAGGAGATTCTGTCCATAAGAGCTTCTAAATCTCATACGTCCTACCATTCTGATAAGCTCAGGATGCAGACCATTCACACCTAGGTCGATTACGGTTTTTTCACCGTACTCATTTATCTCTTGATTGACATCTTTACGTGTTTTAGCTACTACTTCTTCTATACGTGCAGGGTGAATACGACCGTCTGCTACTAGTCTATGTAGTGATAACCTTGCGATTTCTCTTCTCACAGGGTCAAAACCAGATAGTATTATAGCTTCTGGAGTGTCATCTACGATTATTTCTATACCCGTAGCTGCTTCCAATGCTCTTATATTTCTTCCTTCTCTACCGATGATTCTACCTTTGATATCGTCATTGTCTATATTGAACACAGTTACTGAATTCTCGATAGCTTGCTCTGCCGCAGTACGCTGAATCGTTTGAAGGATCATACGCTTAGCATCCTTATTTGCAGTAAGTTTAGCTTCTTCAATGATTAACTTCTGTTGAGCAAGAGCTTCCGTACGAGCATCTTTTGCAACAGCTTCTATCATCTGAGATTTTGCTTCTTCTTTAGTCAGTCCTGCGATTTTCTCTAGTTGAGCTATTTGAGCACCAATTTGCTTTTTGAGTTCATCCTGCTTCGACTTTACTATTTCTACTTGGCTAGCAAGATTCTTTTTAACGGCATCAAGTTCTTTTTCTTTTTGCTTGTTGTTTTGAATCTTAGAGTCCAGGCTCTGCTCTTTACGCTTAATATCGTTATAGCGATTGTCTAGATCTCTTTCTTTCTCGCGAGTAGATTCACGATGTTCGTTTTTTAGTTTGTGGAATTTTTCTTTAGCCTCTAGTTCCCGTTCTCTTTTGTATGAGTCTGCTTTGGATTTTGCATTAGCTAGGATGGTTTCTGCTTTTGCTTCCATTTCTATGGCTTTGGTGCTTGTATTTTTAGAGGCCATAGTCCAGGCTACTCCGCCTCCTATTGCCAAGCATGCAATAGCTGCAATTATTGTTGTTATCATTGTTTTCTTTTAGGTTTTGTCTTCTTTTTTTAATGTGAAACCTAAAATGACCGATTGAGAAATCTCTATTTGCTTAGATGTCCAGTAGTGACTCTAGCTCTGTTAGTTTATTAGTTATGTTTTCCAATTCCGAACTGTTGGATGAGGACTCATTGTTTTGAGTAGCATACTCCAGTGAAATCATAGATAGTGCATCTTGTTTATCTTGTACAGAAAAATTCTGTATGTAGTAGTTTGCTCTATCATTTATAGTTTTTACAGCTTTGCGTACTTTCTCTTCTTCCGAGCTTTTGATACGAAGCGGATAAAACCGATTACATATGTTAATCTTTATAGAAATCTCTTTATCAGACATTCTAAGTCTGTAGTGTTTTTATTGTTTTACTAAGGTGAGGCAACGGTCTATCTCCTTGATTATCTGATCTATTTCTTTTTTTAGTTCAGAATTGTCAGAAGAGGAACGAGCACTCTGTGCAAGTTTACTAATTTTATTCGTTTCTACTAAATTTAGTATCTCTTGTGTTTTGGTTTCCAGTTTTCTTTCTAAGGTGTCATTTAGAATTTGCAATTGCTCGTTCTCATTTTCCAATATTTCACATCTTTTTTTTAGTTGCTTGACATGAAATTCTATGTTTTCTAAACGAGCAATGAGTCCCATTATTTTCTAATAATGGCGTTTAGTTTTGATTCGTAGTTTGATATCAGTTTAGACA